>CAJVZI010000020.1 GCA_913020665.1 uncultured bacterium
TATTAAGAACGTTATGGTGATACACGATCTAAATGAATACTCTAAAATAACAAGAAAAGATCTAAACCTGGCAGAAGTTCCGGTACATGATTCACTTAAAGGTAATAATCTAAATATTTATGATGTGGCTTCCTTTGAGGCGGATGCGATCATTATTATTGATAAGCCATCTGATATAATTTCAGAAAAACTTTTAAAACAACCTGGTATTGCAGCTAATAAGAAAAAAGTATCTGTAATTAAATATTCTGATGATGAAACACCCGATTATCTAGATATTGCAGATAAAATGGAACTCATCCTAAATAAAATTCCTGATTGAGTTTTCATATTATTTCATTGAGTATGAAAATTCGTGCTTCGATTATAAAGTTTATCATTTTACTATTTATGCCATTTTTTCTTTGGCAGTGTTCAGAAGATCCGCTAGTAGATGACCTTTCCAATTCAAATCTGAGTATAGACACGTTAGTTGTTAGTGAAATATTTGGCGAAAATTATATGGTTGCGCCTAATATTGGTTCGAATGAAAGGTTATACCTTGGAACAAAGCATGGAATTGATGCGCCATTATCATTCATTCGAATTTTAACCCCAATTCCCCATAGTTATGACAGTTCTTTTGTCATTGATAGTTTACGTTTTATTTTATACACAAAGGATAGTTCATTATCTACAAACTCTATTCCGAACCTATTCTATTTTCCTGATTCGCAATTTGATGAAAATAATAGTACTTACCTTGATTATGGTGATTTTTCACTATCTGACTGGTTAGACCTAGGGCAACCAAGTGTTAGATCAGTTACTGACACCACAGATACTTCATCATCTTTTACACATACTGAACTGGTCTGGAATATTGATTCTTTAAAACAATCTTTAACCGATACTTTAGACTCTATTCTTGTTAGGTCATTTGCAATACAATTAGCTAACAATGATAGTAATTATATAGAAATTTTTAGTGAAGAAGCATCCCAAGGGCAAAGGGATCCAAAGATCTTAATGTACTATCGCCAAAATATAACATCTGCTGATTCAACCGTGATAGATACAAATTTTGTAACCATATATTCTAATGGGGATCTATCTATAATTGATCCAAGCAACGTAGAACCTTCGTATAATCAATTAGGTTTAAGTAATGGACTAGGACTAAGATCAGTTCTAAATATCTCATTCAATGCAGGTTCTTTGCCTGAAAATTCTATTATTAGATCTGGGAATTTGATACTGAATGCAGATACATCTTTAACACCTGCGGTTTATAATATCATAATAGACCCATTAAATAGTGATAGTTCTGTAGTAGATAGTATTACTATTTATGATACAGACCCTTATGATGCTATTGGATATCCATATAGGGTGTCAACAGACGCTGAAAATTGGGTATATACCTTCCAAATAAAGAATATTTTGCAAAATATATCTTTAGGCAATGAGACGAATATAGGATTTAAACTAGTTGCAAATGAGAAAAATGACCCATTTGAATCAGCTTGGTTTAGTATACAGTCTGAACCTAGACCAAGGCTAGAGATCATTTATGTTGCGAATTAAGAATACAATAATTTTATTTCTTTTTTTATCGATTGGTTATTCCCAAGGTCGAATGAATGCACTAGGAGTAGGTCATTATTATCATAATCAGGGTTTAAACAATGCAATGGATGGTATAATTGAATTATCGCCATCTTTTAAAAGTAAAGTATCTCTCTCTAATCCATCAACATGGCATAATCTTAAATTTACATTTTTATCCTTGTCATATGGGGGCAATGAAAATTCAATAAATAAATCAAGCATTTCAAACGGATATTCCAGTATATCTAATGCAATTTGGGTTGTCCCAATAAAATCCATGTCATCTTTTGGTATGAGTTTGTCGCCATATGCAGACCAAAGGATTGCACTAGTAGATCAGGACACATCTATTTTTCAAGTCTTTGATACGACATATAACTATACGAGATCATTCGATAGGTCAGGAGGTATATTATCTTTCAAAATTGGCACCTCATATAAAGTAAATAAAAATATAGCCTTTGGTTATTATTATGGTATTCTTTTTGGTTCTTCCAGAAAACATGAATCGATTTATTTTGACGGGAGTGCTATAATTCAAAGTGGCAGAATTCGTTATAATGGGATATTAAATGATATATTTTTAACACTATCAATAGGAGAAGATATAAAAGTATTCTCTAAATACACTTATACCGTCAAACCTCTGGAAGGTGCTTTAGAACAAAAGCATTTATTTGATGACCTTAATGGGAATGGATATCACGATTATAGTCCACCATATTATGATTTTCCATATCCGGACAGTGTTGAAGCATTAACAGAAATAAGGATCAAAGACCTTCACGCCCCAACTGGATATAAATTAGGTATTAGTAAAATGATCAATTCTGCATCTGCACTTGCCCTAGAGTTAGGAAGTTCACGAGACAATTCAAAAAATATAAGCGTATTGAGCACACCAATTAATAATTGGATATATGAGACCAACTCAATGAAAGCATCATTTTCTCATTACCCTAATGACCTTTCCCTAAGATTCTTTGATAAATTCTCATTTAGGACAGGTATTGTTTACTATGAACATAGTTTAAAGAATGACCAATCATCTATAACAGAAATAGGTTATTCATTAGGCTTAGGATTCAAGTTTAAACCTGTAGGTAATCAAATAGATATAAATTATTACATTGGTAATCGAGAACATACTGGGATAGAACAAAAAGAATTAATACAACAGATTCAACTAGGTGTTAGTCTAGCTGACATATGGTTTGTTAAAAGGAGACAGAAGTAGTTATGAAACAACTAAAATTAATGCCAATTATTACAAGCATGTTTATAATCGTTATGTGCGTTCCTCCAGCTGAAACTGGTACCAGCTCTAAAAAAGATAAGCAAAAGTTAGATTCACTGAGAAAAGTGCGTTGTCCAAGATTAATGAGTAGTGCTGCAGAATATTATAGAAATCGTGATTGGAAACAAACGGTCAAGATCTATGAAGAGATAACTACTTTGGATTGTGATGAGTGGAACTCTACTTATGCACCTCCACAAGAAATATATCAGTATTATGCGATTGCGTATGAACAGATGGGGAAGTTTGATAGTTCAGAATATGTATTACTTGATGGATTGCAAAAACTACCAGATAATATAGAGCTAAGAAAACGATTGGCATATTCATATAAAAAACAACGCAAGTTTGATAAAGAGATAATCGAGTTTGAACGCCTTATAGATATGGCACCAGAAGATGTATCAATTATGAATGACCTATCCAAACTTTATAAAGATAATGAAAGGTATGACGATCAGATCTTTATCTTAGAAAAGATCCTTGCTTTAGATGAGAGTAATGAGATAGCGCAAAGTGAGCTTGCTATGGCTTTTGAAAGTAGCGGGAGAGATCCATTAGATGTTTATCGTAAGAGATACGAGGATAATCCTGATAACTTTAGCTATGGTTTGGATTATGCGGATAGATTAAGTCAAGTTGACCGTAACGAGGATGCAATACCAATTCTTAATGAAGTAATTCGACTAGACCCCAGCAGTAAGCTCGCATACAGAAAATTAGCAGAGGCAAATGAGGCAGTAGATGATCTAAATGCTTCCGCTAAGGCATATGAAGAACTATTTAAAATAGATCCGAGAGATGGACGAGTTGCAATAAATATTTCAGACACATATTTAGAGAATAATGAATATAGACAGGCACTAAAATGGGCAGATAAGGCTGCTAGTCTTATTAATCAGAATGGCGAGGGGTTTGGGCAGAAAGGAAAAGTTTATTATTATGGATGGGATAATTTTCGTCAAAACCCTCTCACTTTGGATGATAGAATTGTAGCAAAATTAGCATACGATTATTTTACCAAAGCAGAGAAAAAAGGTTTTAAAGGTTTCTCAAAAAGTTCTTGGATGCAAGAAAACGCAAAAGATATTCTGTATGGGAAAGCACAATGGTTTATGGCCGAAGATAAGGTAAAGCGTAGCCGCAATATTTCTACTACATCATCTGATTATGATTGGGTTACAGAATCTTTAAAAGCTGAGGATGGTTGGAAGTAATTAGATGTTTAACCTAGAACAAAATGATCCAGAATTATACGATGTTTTAAATAGAGAGGCTGAAAGAGAAGAATCAACATTAGAACTAATAGCATCTGAAAATTTCACCAGTAAGGCTGTAATGGAAATGGCTGGTGGAGTTATGACCAATAAGTATGCCGAAGGATACCCTGGTAAACGCTATTATGGCGGCTGTGAGGTTGTGGATGAAGCAGAGAACATTGCCCGTGATCGGTTAAAAAAATTATTTGGATGTGAATATGCGAATGTTCAGCCACATTCCGGTTCTCAAGCAAATATGGCCGTATTTATGACCTTCCTTGAACCTGGTGATACTATTATGGGTTTAGATCTAGCCCATGGTGGGCACCTTACCCATGGCAGCCATGTTAATTTTTCAGGTCAATTATATAAGTCTGTCTCTTATCACATATCAAAAACAAATGGTCGAGTAGATTTTGACGAAGTTTTTAGTCTTGCGAAAGAACATAAGCCTAAATTGATTATTTGTGGGGGTAGTGCCTATCCACGATTTATAGAATTTGAAATGTTTAGAGAGGTTGCAGATACTGTAGGAGCTCATCTTATGTCAGATATTGCACACCCCAGTGGCCTGGTTGCTGCAGGTGTGCATCCATCGCCAATGCAATACTGTGACATCGTCACTAGTACGACGCATAAAACACTTCGTGGTCCAAGAGGCGGAATTATAATGATGGGCAAGGATTTTGAAAACCCCTGGGGCAAGATCGCACCAAAGTCAGGTCGTATTAAATTGGTTTCAGAATTAATTGATTCCATGGTTATGCCAGGCGTACAAGGAGGTCCTTTAATGCATATTATTGCTGCTAAGGCAGTTGCTTTTGGTGAAGCATTAAGACCTGATTTTAAAAAGTATGCTAAGGATATTGTTTCCAATGCTAAAGTCATGGCTGAGGAATTTTTACATCTAGGCTATGACCTTGTCTCTGGTGGTACGGATACTCACGTTCTCCTGATCGATCTTTCAAATAAAGATATTACTGGAAAACATGCTGAAAATATATTGGGAAAAGCTGGGATCGCTCTTAACAAGAATATGGTACCTTTTGATCGTAGAAGTCCATTTGTAACAAGTGGCATAAGGGTCGGTACGCCAGCATTAACTACAAGAGGGATGGGGGAAACAGAGATGAGGAAAGTTGTACAATGGATCGATAGTGCCATTAGTGATCCTGATAATGATCAACTTCTAACTAGTATTCGGTCGGATGTAGAAGCCCTTTGCTCAAATTTCCCAATCTATGAACATTAATTAATGTTAAATCTACTTTGTGAGATATAATAACTTTATTCTATTCTGTTTTATTTTTACAATTTCCTGCTCCCCAAAGGCATTACTCTTAGACCAACCCAAGTTGGTTTCTATTTACTTTGAAAGAAAGATCAAAAATCTGGAAAAAAATGACAAACTTGATCTGTACCAACAACGTGACTTGATCAGAACGAAAGTTGAATATGGGTTTGGTATTATTATGGAACAGGCTGATCGATCTATTGATACTGATTATTCAGCTGCACTTGATCATTATAAAAAAGCAAATATCATTTTTAAGCAAGCACGTGACTTAGGGATATCTGTACTAAATGATAGATATCCTTCATTCGAGAATTGGCTTAGAAGTAATACGGAAATACAATTTAATAGAAATGATATTATTGATCTATACTGGCTTGCTGCAGCCTATGGTGGTTCTATTAGTTCAAGCAGGGGTGACCCATTTGAATTAATTCACCTACCAAATGTAGGCCGGTTGCTTAGAAAGTGTATTGCGCTTGAACCTTCATGGAATAATGGTGCAGTTTATTCTGCCATGATGAGTTTCACGTCTACTAGGACTGATTTAAGTGAAGTATTACTTCGTGATTCAGTTGATTACTATTTTGATCAATCCATTTTTTACTCTGATAGTTTAGATGCCAGTCCATATGTGGCATACGCAGAATCGATACATAAGACATATCAAGAGCGTAAAGAATTTGAAGATAAGTTAAATTATGTCCTTGATATGGAAATAATACCAAGAAGTGAATATGAGTTATCTAATTTGATTGCGAAAAATCGTGCAGAGTGGTTATTAACAAAAACAGAAGAATACTTTTTAGAATGAAACGCATAATTCTCATACTTCTTTTATTATCAACAGTCGTATTTGCCCGTAAGATCGTAGTAAAAATGGGTACATTAGCTCCTGAAGGTACTGATTGGCATGGAATGCTGATCGAAATGGGACAGCAGTGGAAATCAGCTACAAAAGGTAAGGTGCAACTGAGAATATATCCAGGCGGTGTATTGGGTGATGAAAGGGATATGGTTAGAAAGATGAGGATAGGGCAGATACATGCTGCAGGAATGACAGCTGAAGGACTATCAGAGATCGTTCCAGATTTTTCATGCTATTTTGTTCCTCTAGTTTATCAAGATTCAGAGGATGTACAAAGAGTGACCAATGCCTTATTGCCAGACCTTGAGCAAAAATTAGAGGATAATGGTTTTAAGCTTCTATACCTATCAGAATTAACTTATGCGTACTGGTTCTCCACAGAACCCATAAAGGTTCCATCCGATCTGAAAAATAAGAAATTTTTTACTTGGGCTGGAGATTTTAAGTGGGAGCAGGTATATAAAAAAGCAGGCTATAATCCTGTACCCCTGGCAACTACTGATATTTTATCTGCTTTACAAACAGGACTGATAAGCACCATACCTCAACCACCTATATATGCATTAGCACAACAATCATTTGGAATCGCTGACCATATGTTGGATCTAAAGTGGGGTGTTCTTATGGCAGGTATTGTTGTTGATATGAAAACATGGAAAAGAATACCAAAAAAGTATCATGAAGATCTCATTTCCATATCAAGATCAATACAGGGTAAATATGCAGAATCAAATAGTAATGCTGATGTGAAAGCATTAGAAGCAATGAAACAATATGGTTTGAAGGTTCATACTCCTGATGATAATGAAAAAGATCTGTGGTTCAATGAGGTCGAAAGGGTAAGTTCCTATTTAAGAGGGAAGGTCATTCCTGAAACTATATATGATACAGTGATCAAATTGACCCAGGATTGAACCAATTATGGTCAAGATATCAAGTTTAGGCCATATTTTTCATAGATTAAAATGGGGAGAAGATGCACTCGCGATCTTTATCTTCTCAGCCATGACCATACTTCCGTTTTTTGAGTCGTTTAGTCGATTATTCAATATAAATAGCATTCCTGCTTCTCAGATCCTAGTTCAACATTTCACTCTTTGGATAGGTCTGTTAGGTGGAATACTAGCGGCGAGACAAAATAAATTGCTGGCTCTTACCCGAGAATCATTATTCAAAAAAGATAAAGAAATTCATTTTGGAAAATGGGTAGCAAAGGTCACGACCTTTTTGGTCTTGGTATCACTAGCATGGGGAAGTTGGGAACTAGTTAAGGTTGAAATGCAATACCCAATTGATATTGCACCAAATATACCACGCTGGTTCGCACAAATTATCATGCCGCTCGGGTTTGGGCTTATGGCTGTTCAGATCTACTTAAACAGTTATGAAAAACAGCTCCATCGCATAACATTGATAATCGTTGGTTTGCTCCTTTCACTTGGCGGTATTACAGATATGTTCTTTGAAATGATACCAGCATTATATATTGGCATATTTATTATTGCTGTCTCATTGTTCTATGGTGCACCTATTTTTGTAGGCCTAGGTGGTCTAGCTGTTTTGATGTTCTGGTCAGAATACACACCTATATCTGCTATCCCTGCTGAAGCTTATAGAATAGTTGTTTCTCCAACTTTACCAACTATTCCATTATTTACTTTAGCTGGGTATTTGCTGGCTGAAAGCAAGGCATCTGAGAGGCTTGTCAAAGTATTTAGAGAATTATTTGGATGGATCCCTGGAGGGACGCCGGTCATTATTGTTTTTTTATGCGGATTCTTTACTGCACTTACAGGCGGGTCAGGTGTTACTATATTAGCCTTAGGCGGTTTACTTTTACCAATGCTATTAAAGGATGGATACAGCCGGACCTTTTCATTGGGCCTCATAACCGTATCAGGGTCAATAGGATTATTATTTCCTCCAAGCCTACCATTAATAATCTATGGAGTTACAGCTGGCGTTTCAGTCAAGGATGTCTTTATAGCTGGCCTGATGCCTGGCGCATTGTTGGTATTTATGATATCATCATGGGCAGTAATTCAAGGAAAGAAAAGTAATATTAAATTAAAGAAATTTGTTTCAAAAAAAGCACTTACAGTATCTTGGGATACAAAATGGGAATTATTTTTACCTGTTTTAATACTACTTGGAGTTTTTGGAGGTTATACCACACTTGTTGAAACTGCGGCAATAACGGTCATATATATTTTTATAATTGAAGTATTAGTGTATAAAGATATAAAGATAAATGACCTACCTAAAATCATCATTGACTGTGCAACGTTAATAGGAGGTGTTATCATTATCCTAGGAGTTGCTATGGGGTTAACTAGTTATTTAGTTGATGCACAAGTACCCATGCTGATCTTATCCTGGACAAAGGAAGTGGTCTCAAATAAATATTTGTTTTTATTAATGCTGAATATCTTTCTTTTATTGGTAGGATGTTTAATGGATATCTTTTCAGCTATTATTGTGATCGTGCCGCTTATTGCTCCATTAGGAAATCATTTTGGAATAGAACCCGTACATTTAGCGATCATATTTATTGCTAATCTTGAACTTGGGTTTTTAACTCCTCCTGTAGGTATGAACCTTTTTCTCTCAGCATATAGGTTCGATGAAGATATGCCAAAGATATACCAAGCAACATTACCATTTTTTATAATTAAACTTCTAGCCGTTGCATTAATAACGTATATACCTATCATAACATTGGGACTTTTACAATAATTGACAGTTAAATTTGTTTCTAATCAGTACTTGATTTTCAAAGGATTCAAAAGATATATTTCAATTCACAAATACTGGAGCAATTCTATACCTTAAACGCTATCAGCTTGTCCTCAGAGGACAAATTTTATATTAATAATTACTTAGGAGACGTTCTATGACGCGTTTAGGGTTGGCGCTATCCTTAATGATAGCCCTGATGCATCCAATCCTTGCCCAGAGTGAGGCAGGTGCAATCTTCTTATTGATCGCACCCGGTGCTAGAGCAGGCGGTATGGGTGAGGCACAAACTGCAGTCGCAAATGATGCTTATGCTAGTTACTGGAATCCTGCAGGATTGGGTTTTCTTGACGGAAGAGAACTGGCATTAATGCATGTGAATTGGTTACCAGGACTAGCAGATGATCTTTATTATGAATTTTTAGCATATAGAAAAAGAATCCCGACATTAGGTACAGTAGGTGGTCACCTGATCTTTCTAAACTTAGGAGAGCAGATCAGAACTAGTGAAACGGGAGATGAATTAGGAACATTCACCAGTTACATGACCGCATTTTCTCTTTCCTATAGTGCACTTATATCCAAGAATCAATCGTTTGGTATCAATGCAAAAGTATCATATCAGCATCTTGTTGAAATTGGTGCAGGAAGTGAAAAAGGAAAAGGCACTTCAACGGACTTTGGTTTTGATTTGGGCTATATGCATAAAGAGTGGCTTGTTCCAAAACTAACCCTTGGCATGAATTTATCCAATCTTGGTCCTAAAGTATCTTTTATTGACCCTGACCAGGCGGACCCTCAACCTACGAACTTAAGTGTTGGTCTTAATTATGCATTAGTGGACGGCGAATTCAATAAACTAAACTTGGTATATGATGTTGATAAGCTTCTTGTTTCGTCCTATCCTGATATGGATTGGGATGGAGATGGATATATTGGAGGATATGATGAGGATGGTAATTTAAGTCCAGGTAATGATTATAATTCAGATGGTAAAATGGAGATTGCTCATACAGACCCCATTTATTTGGCATTATTTACATCATGGGTCAATGATTGGTTGCTAGGAGGCGATATAGATTATGGTCCTAATAGTCCAGGTAATGGAGATGGTATTATTGGTGGTTATGATTGGGTCGATGCAGATGGAGATGGTAATGTAGATGGTGGAAAATGGTTTGACCCTGATTCAAATGGCCAAGTCGACCCAGGTGAAAATGAAATGGTGCCAACTTCAGGCGCTCCAGGTGATCCCGGTTGGGGTAAATACAATGAATATGGAATAAAGGAAGTTGGAAATGCGAAGGATAGATCAATATCAAATGAATTAGATCGACTCGTACATAATTTTGGTATTGAGTACTGGTATGGTAAGTATTTTGCTATTCGGTCTGGTTTTTATTATGATAAAACAGGTAAGATAAGTAACCCTACTTTTGGTATCGGTTTAAGATTCTCTGGCTATGGTTTTGACTTTGGTTACACGTATGGAGAGCAGGGTCATCCCCTAACCAATACCATGCGATTTTCCTTAAATATAGAGTATTAGATCCATAAAAATTGATGCGGTCTCTGTTACCATGCATTCCATTTATTCTGGTATGCTTATCAACTACCTTAAATGCTGCTTTAGATCATCCGATCAAAATTTGCGGGATCAGAGTTTCATTTTTAGAAGATGATCTTGCTAGTACAACTGGTAATGGACAATTTTTAACCGAATCACAGGGAATTGATTGTGATAAATACACAATTGATGGCCCCCCACATGATCGAAGTTATTTTGAATCTCAATTAGCTGCTGTCAATGCCTATTTCCATTCAGTTTCATATGGAAAATTTGGTATAGATCTTGATGCTTCTCATATCTACCCATCAGGACAAAATAGTAGCTATTTACTTGAGCAATATATGAATTATTATAATCCATATAACGAATATGAACTGCAGGAAGAGCGACTTACAGAATTATTCAGAGATGCTTCTCAAAAAGCATATTCTCAGGATGATATCGATTTTTCTAATTATGATGTAGTAGTGGTATTCCATGCAGGTATTGGGCAAGATTTTTCATTGCCATTTCTTGATCCGACACCAGAAGATATTCCATCTACATTCATAGATAATAGTATGATAGTAGAGCACCTTGGTGTATCATCGATAGACCTGGGTGAAAATATGATCAAACAGGGTATTATTTTACCAGAAAGTCAAAATCATCTCTTATTTGATATATCAGAGGCAATGTTCTCAGATGCTTCTGAACCATGTGAGTATCAGTATGGAATGACAGGGACATTCGTATTGATGATAGGTTTTGCTGTCGGCCTACCGCCGCTTTGGAATATAAATACTGGAGAAAGTGGGGTTGGAGTATTTGGGCTAATGGACCAAGGTTCTAATAATGGAAGAGGTATCATACCTGCTCCACCTACTGCATGGTCTCGTATCAATGCAGGGTGGGAAGAGCCAGTACATGGCAAGGCTGGTGACCATATGCAGCTAGCAGCAAGAAGCGAGGGGCATGTTGTAAATATACCCATCAGACAGGATGAATATTTTTTGATAGAGAATCGAAATAATAGCGTAAGGAATGATATTAGTATTGATTCAATTCGTTATCTTATGGGTCAAAACTCATCAACAGGTTCATACCCACCTTATATAGAGATCTTGCAGGATTCTACGGGTATTGTAAAAGATTCAAATGGAGTGGTGGCATTTGTTCCTAATTATGATTTAGGTCTTCCTGCATCAGGGCTTCTCATATGGCATATAGATGAAGATGTTATTTCATTATCTATTGATGATTATGAGATCAATAGCGATCTATCAAATCCTGGCATTGATCTAGAAGAAGCAGATGGCGCACAGGATATTGGATATCCATCCATATTTCTATTTAATGACCCTTCTTCAGGCTATTTTGGTGATATGTGGTTCAGAGGTAATAAGCAATATGAATTAGCAAATCCTGGCTATCAGGGTCTTAAGCCAGAATTTGGTCCTAATACGTATCCATCAACCCATGCGAATGATGGTTCATCAACCTTTATAAAGATCGCAGAGATCAGTATGGCACGTGATACGATGTCATTCATGGTTGATAATTCACATATATCTGAAGGTTTCCCTGACACGAGCTTTCATTTTATTACACTGTTTGATATTGATAGGGATGGCGAAAATGATGTCCTTGGAGGGGTAGATTCACTTTATCTATCGTTAATGGGAGACTCAATAAATGAGCGTCATTATTTTCATAATTTATTAACTAATGAATTCTTCGTATCATTTATTACAAATGATGATCACACGGAAATAGATGTTATTGAATACTTTCAGGATTCATGTTTTCATTCGATCTATTCTTTTGATCTATCTTCAAGTGAATTAATACTAAATGAGCAGTCTTGGATAGATTCATTAGTATTTCCTATCATCAGCCATCAAGACCAATCTATACATTGGAAGTCCTCTTCCTTATGGGACAATCACAAACGAAGGGTCTTTTCCACGCCACATAACTTTGGTATAGACCTTGGCAGCAAAGGGATCACTGTAGATAAATTTGGCAACCCTGAAACGAAATGGAATTCAATTAATTTTCAGTATATAGCTGGCATCGATCTAGACCTAGATGCTAACTGCGACCTGCTTGCTGTCGATTCATCCGGTATATTATATGCTTTTAATTCTGATCTGATATTGATGCCAGGATTCCCACATAGTTCATTGGTTATGCCTCCTGTATTAGCTCAAGATCTTATGGGAACAGATAGCCCAGAGATCGTTGCAAGATCAGTAGATATGGAATTTTTATATATTTTTGATGCTCAAGGAAATATAATTCATAAGATCACTATGGGTGATGATCAATTGATAGGATTAGGTGAATATGATGGTAAAAGTTCTATTTTCACCAGTTCGATCGTATATCAATTTGATGCATGGTCTGATAAAAAAGGTAATACTTGGTCTTTTTATCACGGCGATGCCGGTAGATCTAGAACCATAAACCTAGATTATAATTTCAATCCTCTCTCCAATAATATGCTGACCAGATCATATAGTTATCCAAATCCTATACGTGATCAAATGGGTACGCTGCGTGTAGAAACAGTTAGTGCAAAAAGCATTAATGTGATGGTCTATGACCTTGCAGGTTATTTTATTCGATCCTTCACTGCATCACAAAATGAGGAGGGTAATCAAGTCACTGAGTGGGTATGGGATGTAGCAGAGCTAGAGTCTGGTGTCTATTTTGCTCATGTGGAAGCATCCAATAATGAAAACATTGAGACAAGTATTATAAAAGTTGCTGTGATCCATTAATGAAAAAAATAATATTTAGTACCTTAGTAGCATCTTTAGCGCTAGGTGATGTCCAATATAATCATCCTGAATTGAACTGGCATACCTTCGAGACCGATCATTTTAAAGTCCATTTTCATGATGAAACAGAAATGACAGCCAGAGAAGCAGCAACAGTAGCGGAAATGATCTATCCTCCGATCACTGAATTTTACGAATATGAGCCTGATCAAAAAACCCATCTTATTTTAATTGACCCTGATGATTATTCTAATGGAGCAGCATATTATTATGATAATAAGATAATGATCTGGGCATCACCACTGGATTTTGAATTAAGAGGCAGTCATCGATGGCTCCAGAATGTGATCACGCATGAATTTGCTCATATTGTATCACTCCAAAAATCTATGAAGGCAGGTACAAGTATTCCTGGGGCGTATATTCAATTCATGAATTATGAAGATGAAAAACGACCAGATGTCCTTTATGGATATCCGAATACTCTTGTGAGCTATCCTATCCCCGGTACAAATGTTCCACCATGGCTTGCCGAGGGAGTGGCGCAATATATGTATGAAGATGCTGATTGGGATATTTGGGATTCACATAGAGATATGATCCTAAGAGATAGGGTGATCCATGATAATATGTTGACCTTTACAGAAATGAATACATTTGGTAAAAAAGGTATAGGTAATGAATCCACCTATAATGCAGGGTATGCTCTAGCAACGTATATTGCCAATGAATATGGTCCAGAGGTTTTAAGAGATATTTTTGATGAGTTATCATCTCCATTGCAGTTTTCGGTAAATACTGCAATTAAGAACGTATTAGGGGTCAGTGGACAAGATGTGTACATGAACTTTAAATCTGCGTCAGAGGCCCGTTATAAACGTCTTGTAGTACCTATAGAGGTTATGCCAGTACAAGGTGATCTGCTTCAAACGAATGGGACAACCAATATCCATCCCAAGTGGAATCCAAAGGAAAATAGTTATATCTATTTGTCAAATAAAAATAATGACTATTTTGGGCAAACAGATCTTTATTATCATGATCTGGATTCAAATGAAGAAAAAAAAATAAAGAGTAGTGTTCTTTCTGCACCGACATGGCACTCTAATGGCAGAATGATCTACTATTCAAAAAAGTCAAAATATCCAAATAAATATGGCTCCAGATACTACGATATATATTCATTTGACCTTGATACTGAAGAAGAAGAAAGATTAACGATTGATGCAAGAGCCTTCAGTCCTGTTTTTATTGAAGATGATAGTTCGATTGCATATTTAGCTACCTATGATGGTGGTCAGGATATTTATAAGCTTGATCTAAGATCGAATATTTCTAAAAAATTAACTGATTTTAAAGATCGACCTATGATAAGTCATTTGAATTATAATGCTGGAACGCAACAGATCTATTTTGATATCACTAAACATCATCATCGTGACATTTATTCATATGACCTTTCCAATAACACTATAAATAAGATCGAAAGCAGTGATTCATTTGATGAGAGGAATATGTCGACAAATCTTTCCGGTCTAGGCGTGTACTCTAAAGATCAGAGTGGGATATATAATTTATATTTGACCAATGTTCCTGATACAACACAGGGTTATATCACAAACGTGACAGGTGGGGCTTTTATGCCTGATATTTCAGAAAACGGTAAGATCCTTTATTCTATTTATGATAAGGGAGCCTATAATATCGCACTACTTGATAAAATATTTTATATTGAAGATGACTTCGTTGGATATGGAGAGGTTTATAACAGTAAGAATGAATTTAAGCCCCCCATCGTTGAGCTTGATACATCTAGATCAAGGCCCTATGATGATCAATTTCCAAACATGTTCATTATGCCAAAATTGATGGTGGATTATGGCACATTGAAACCAGGTTTCTATTTTTCCTCCAGCGAGATCATTAATAGACTTTCCTTATTTGGGGGAGCGTCAGTAAATAAGTTAAATGACGTTGATCTATTTTTTATATTTGATTTTAAACGGTTTTATCCAACGCTATACTTTGAGACCTATTATTTAACTCGAAATACTACGGATAACTCTCTATATCAAGGAGCTTACCCCATTAATGATGATATAAAATTTAGACTTGTTCAGTTTCGCTCAGGAATAAAGGTTCCTTTTTATGGAAGCTTATTTGATCTATCAGTGACCCGGCAATGGTATCGTGCATTCATACAGGAAGAGGTAATGACCAATGAATATGGTCGATTAGAAGCTGGTGCAGCATATGATTATTTTCGTGGTTGGTCTATTAATAGTTCTTGGTCATTAAATATTATAAAGAATGCTTTAGACAGATCCATTAATCCTTCCAAAGGTTTTTCAATAAAAGCATTATTCGATCTAGAGAAAAATGATTTTATCGAGGGGCTTAACCTTTCCGATTCTGGCACTTTACTAGAGGAATTCAAACCAAACGATCTTGCTAGGTTTCAGATCAATGGGACCTATCACTACGAATTACCATGGAAAAAACGATGGACCATTTCCTTAAAAGGGCATGCAGGATGGATCAATAAACAAAATGTCGACCCATTCTTTCATTTTTACTTAGGAGGTATACCAGGTCTCAAGGGGTATCCATTTTATTCAATACAAGGGACAAAGAGTAGTTTTATTGATGCAATATTTAGAATACCAGTTTTTAGAGAAAGACATTATAAGTTCAAGTGGATGATCTTTCAGAATAGCACCTTGGGTGCGATTTTCCAAGCAGGGGATGCTTGGACAGATGATTTTTTGATCAAGAGATCTTTAGGAATTCAGTGGCGGTTAAATGGGTTTTCTTTTTATAACTTTCCAACCGCAATTGAGTTAGAATATCATCAACCTCTTGATAAATTCGAAAAAGAAATAAATGAGGAAAACATTTTATATGGTGACAAAGGAAGAGCTTATCTTAAGATATTATTTGATTTCTAGTATATTTATTATTTTATTTGATCCTATCAATGCACAGGATAGTAATAAGTCTCCCGATACAACATCTGTGGTCGTTCTAGAGGAGAGTCAGGTAAATTATCCTGGGAAGCCATTGATCATGTCACTCATACTTCCTGGTGCTGGACAGTATTATAATAAGTCACCATTTTGGAAAACAGCATCATTCTTGGGTGTGGAGCTAGGCAGCATTCTTGCCTGGAGATATTATCAAAATAAAGCAGAAGAGCTCAGAGATGATTATCAAGCATTTGCTGATATGAACTGGTCAATGGAGAATTGGGTCTATAATCGATTTAATAGCCCACCACCCTCATCGGATGGCCTTGCCTGGACCAATTTTCCTGCATTAAGGAATTTGACAGGAACCCATGATCTTAAACTTATCATAACAGGTGATCTAGCCAATGAACTGAATCTTACCAGAGTCTCTTCAGATAGTTTAGATACACACCCTGAGTGGTTTTATTCTGGTGATATTATTGTAGTAAAGGACAGGCATTTTTATGAGAATATTGGAAAATATGATCAGTTCGTAGGAGGATGGAATGACGCGAGAGAAGAATGGTATTGGGAAGAGAAAGATGTAGGTGATAGTATAGAGATCGTTATTAAAACACCAATGAAAAAAGATTATATCGATCAGAGATATAACTCGAATCAAATGTTATCTGCAGCTAAGTATAGTATTACAGTGCTTATGTTCAATCATGTTATCAGTGGTATCGAATCCGTGTGGACCAATCAAAAAAATGCAAGAGCTAAAAATAAAGAAGCCTCTGTAAAACCAAAATTTGATCTGGTATATAACCCCAATAATCCAAGTGCCATAGGCGGTTTTAGAGTATCTTTATTTTTCTGATGATGATAAAACAAAATATTTTAGTTGCAGGAGCAATCCTTATTTTGATCTCATGCGCAGGTTCAAAAGGAGATGGGCAGGTCTCCATTAAAGATCGATTCAATATCGGAATGGATAATCTTGAAAATGAAAAATATCTCAAAGCTCAGACCGATTTTAAAAATGTTCTTCTTCGGGGTACCGGCTCAGATCTTGGCGATGATGCTCAATATTATCTGGGAGAAGCATTTTTTAGAAATAAAGAATATTTACTTGCCATTGCAGAATATGAAAAATTAACACGTAGAATGGGATTTAGTCCTTTTGTAGAAGATGCGCGTTTTAAAATATGTGAAGCCTATACCATCGAGTCTCCAGAATATTATCATGATCAAGAATATACTGAAAAGGCATTGGAAAGATATCAAGAATTCTTAGATGACTATCCAAATTCAAAATTTATTGATGAGGTTCTCTCCTCTATCGGAGCATTGAGAGAAAAATTAGGTAGAAAATTATATGAGACGGGTGTCCTATATATAAAATTAGAAGAATATGAATCAGCAAAAATGACCTTTCAATTGGTCATTGATCAGTACTATGATACATCTATTATTAATTATGCTCATCAGGGAATGGTGAGATCTTTAGCGAAAAATCGTGAGATCGAAGATGCGATTGCTTTATTGAATCAAAATGAAATAGATCTGATCGGCAGTGGTCTTTATAATGACGCAAAGGAAGCAATTGATGATATGGAAAAAAAGATAGCCAAGGAACAAAAATGAAGGTTTGTCTCTTCGGCGGCACCTTTGACCCGCCTCATATAGGCCATTTACTTATTGCTCAAACACTATGCGAAGCTGAGAAGTTCGATAAAATATTCTTTGTGCCTGCAAATGAGTCACCAAATAAAAATGCATTTACTGAACCTAAGACCCGAGTGGAGATGTTGAAACTTGCGGTAGAAGGGAACCCAAATTTTGAAATATCAGATAATGAAATAAAGCGTGGTGGAATATCTTATACAATAGATACAATTAGATCATTAAAGAGTGAATTAAAAACCAATGGAGAACAATTACATTATTTGATCGGTAGCGATTGTTTGCTTGATTTTCATAATTGGAAAGAGCCTAAGGCTATCCTTGAAGAATGTCAGGTTGTTGTTGCCATAAGACCAGGATTTAGACCAAGTGATATTCCTGCTTGGATCTTACATAAAATTCATTTTGCAAATATTCCTAGATTTGAGATCTCTTCCACTAATATACGAAAACGTTGGGTAGAGAATAAAACGATCAGATATATGGTCACACTTCCCGTATGGGAATTTATAGACCAGCACAAACTTTACAATTAACCTGCAAAATCAAAATACCATCTAATTAAATTGATGGTAACAAGTATAGTGCCTTCAGCACGTCCAATTGTCCAATTTGTTCGTATCATAAATAAGGTAAGGCCTACCATTAATACCAATAAAAACACACTGCTAAAAATGTCCTGAGAGAGTGCATCCACTGGATTAATAATACCTGCAAGCCCTAGAACTCCCAGTAAGTTAAAAAGGTCACTTCCTATCAAGTTACCAACGGCTATGCCATGGCGACCTTTGATTGCTGCTGTCACAGATGTTGCAAATTCAGGTGCTGATGTTCCTGCCGCTACAATGGTAACGGCAATAACCCAATCCGATACTCCCATATATCTTGCAATATTTGAAGCATGTTCTACCATCAAATGACCACCGCCTACGATCATGACCAATCCCACCAAGAATAGTACATATGACATTAGATTTGCTGACTCTGGGTGCACTTCTTCAGGGGGATCTTTTTTGATAAATAAAAAGGTAACGTAACCGATCAGTAGCGCAAAAAGTAAGATCCCTTCATAAGTAGTAAATGAGTCACTAGGGTCCCATCCATTAAAACCAAAGAATAAAAAGAATATCAAAGCTGTTGTTATAAGCAAAAATAGACCATCACGTTCAAACATCTTCTTATGGGTTACAATAGGACGTATCATTGCTGTTCCACCTAGTATGAATCCTAAATTAAAGATATTTGAGCCTATTACATTACCGATAGAGATATCGGTCTGTTTAGTAATGGCTGCACTAATGGTGACTGCAAATTCAGGAGCAGACGTACCAAAAGCAACAACAGTGAGACCCACTATGAGGTCAGATATCTTTAAAGTGTGTGCTATCTCAGCGGCTGAATCAACTAACCAATCCGCACCTTTCCAAAGCATTACGATAGAAGCAAAAACGATCAAACAATCGATTATAATAGAAAATGGCATTTTTGTATATTTATTTTACCTAAGATATTTAAAATTAACTCATTCGATTATATTTAATTTAGTTCAATAAGTTTTACAAAAGAAAATCCATTAATTAAGCAGGTATTTTCACTATTTTCAGATGCTATATAAGTAGATGAATATTTAATGATTGAATTTCAAAATGTATCCTATGCCCATAGCAAAGGCTATGGTGTCAATAATTTGAATATGACCATAGACGATGGTGATTTCACTTTTTTGATAGGGCCCACTGGCTCAGGAAAGACAACCTTAATGAGATTGATCTATTTTGATCTTTTACCAGATACCGGTTTGGTAAAGGTTAATGGTAAGCTTTCAACTAAAATGTCCCATAGGAAAATTGCGAATGCACGTAAATCGATCGGTATGGTATTTCAGGATTATAAACTACTTGGCGATAGAAATCTATTTGAAAATATAGCTCTTCCCCTTCATGTCCTTGGTTTTAGTGCTAATGATATATCGACAAGAGTAGAAGAAGCTTTGGAATTAGTGGGACTGGAAAAAAAAGAAAAACATCTTCCAAGTGAGTTATCAGGCGGTGAACAGCAACGTGCATGCTTGGCTAGAGCTATCATAAAAGAACCAGATATTTTACTTGCTGATGAACCTACTGGCAATCTTGACCCAGTTGCTTCTTTTGAATTGGTGCGCCTTCTTGAAACTATTCATGAAATGGGTACCACCATTTTAATGGCTTCGCATAATTATAATCTGATCAAAGGTAGAGGACGTCCTATCTATGAACTAAAAGATGGGGTACTAAGAATAAGATAATGGATAAATTTCTTTATCTAGTGACAGAAGGTATAAAAAATACCTGGCGGCATAAAATGACAACACTGACGGCAATTTTTTCTTTATTTATTGCTCTTTATATTGTTGGTCTAATGGCGACTGCAGGGAATAATACTCATAAATTATTACACTACCTTCGGTCAAAATATAAAATAGAAGTATTCTTCAAACAGGGTGTTTCCAATGAAGAAGCGGTCGGAATGATCCACAGTATAAAGCAAATAGATGGTGTGCGAAATGCGACCATTATTGAAAAAGAAGATGCCGTACGGATCTTTAAAGATCAATTTGGAGAAAATATTGTTGATCTCTTAGGCTATAATCCTTTACCTGTTAGTGCTGTGGTCAATCTGGATAGAAACCGTCGCGACCGACTCAGAGTTGAACCTATCATCAAACAAATACGGGCAATTGGGCAAGTCGAAGAAATTAGATATCAAGGAAATCTTATCAGCAAGATAGAGAGAAATTATAAAAGAGTCATTGACCAGTTACCTTATCTATCAGGTATTATTATACTGGTAACAGTTCTTATCATTTATAATACTATCAAGTTATCTGTTTACTCAAGGCGTGACCTTATAAAAACACTTCAACTAATTGGAGCTACTAGGACCTTTATAAAACTACCCTTTATCATTGAGGGGGTGTTGATCGGTCTAATTTCAGTAATTTTTGTTTTTCCAGCCCTGATCATTACAGTGGAAGGATTGAATTACATAATCTCTAATTTTTCTTCATTAGGCCTGAAGCTCAGTTTTGATCCTTTTGTATGGATTTGGCTCTTTTTAATGGTTATGGCCATTACGACCTTGGGTAGTTATCGTGCTGCATCTGGATTTTTGAAATAGGCTTTTCAGTCTATTGTTCGAGCAGGAAAGATACTCTTAAATTCTAGTGTTATTTTTAAAATATTAGTTACTATTTGGGGGCATTGTGCCAAAAACAAAAGATAATTCTTCTAAGGTAAAACAAAAATCAAACAGTAAAAAAAGTAAACCGAGATCCGCAAGTAAGAAGGAAAAAAATAATTTTGAGGATCAGTTTAATGAACTTCAGGATAGACATATACGTCTCAAGGCTGAATTTGATAATTTTCGAAGGAGAAAGTCTGAAGAAATTTCTAAATTGTTACAATATGATGGAGAGAATGTTATTGTTGGATTCCTACCGATCATTGATGATCTAAATAGAATGATCGATTCTGAAGATGCTTCTCATGATTCACTTTTAGATGGGATCGATCTTGTTAAAAACAAAATAGGTAAATATTTTGAAAAATTAAATGTTGAGCCATTTGGTGAGCAGGGTGATAAAATGGATACAGATATTCATGATGCTATGCTTACACAATCAGATGAAAAGTATGATGACGATATTATTCTTGAGGTTTTTGAAAAGGGATATACCTACAGAGATAAGGTTATAAGACACGCAAAAGTAATTGTAAATAAAAAGTGAAAGATCTATATGACATAATTGGTGTTTCCAAACAGGCAAGTCAGGATGAAATAAAAAAAGCTTATCGAAAACTTGCCTTAAAATATCATCCTGATAAAAATCCAGATGATCAGGAAGCAGAGAAAAAGTTTAAAGAAGCTGCCGAAGCGTACGCAGTTCTCAGTGATGAACAAAAGCGTTCTAGATATGATCAATTTGGGCATGCAGGTGTTGGTATGGGTGACAATCCAGGGCAGGGCGGTTTTAGTGGCGGTGGTATCCACATGAGTATGGATGATATATTTTCACAATTTGGTGATATTTTTGGCGGAAGTCCATTTGAAGGTATTTTTGGAGGATCTTCAAGAAGTGGAAGACGAAAGGGTCGTGGAAGCGATATTCGAATAAAACTCAAGATATCTTATGAAGAAATAGCAAAGGGGATAGAGAAAAAGATCAAGATAAAGCGCTCAGTATTAGCAAAAGGTGCTGAATTGATCACATGCCCTACCTGCCATGGGCAAGGACAGGTCACAACAGTCCAGAATACGATACTAGGTCAAATGAGATCAGCATCTCTTTGTCCACATTGTGAAGGTTCAGGTAAGAGGGTGGGCAATCGTCCTCCGGGTGCAGGACCTGATGGTATGATCAAAAAAGAAGAAACCATTAAGATCAAAGTACCTGCGGGGGTTGAAGAAGGAAATTATATGACCCTTAATGGACAGGGAAATGAAGATGTGTCAGGAAACCCTGGTGACCTTCTTGTCATGTTTGAGGAAGAAGATCATCCATATTTTGTTAGAGATGGAGAACATGTATTATTGGAAGTGAATATTTCTTATCCTACAGCAGTCCTAGGAGGAAAGGTTGAAATCCCAACAGTAGGAGGAAAAGCAGGATTAAAGATTCCTGCTGGTATCCAATCGGGCCAGGTATTGCGAATGAGAGGTAAAGGATTTCCTCGAATGCGTACAAAATCCAATGGTGACCAATTAGTGAAAATTCAATTAGATACACCAAAAAAACTATCGAGAGAAGCAAAAAAATCTATAGAGTCTTTAGAAAAGAGTTTAAACCCAATTCAAAAGCCATTTACTAAAATAGATATTTAATTCTAAATCCCCACGAATATATAAATATTTCAATATCAATACTTTTAAAGTATAGAGCCTCACTAGATTCTAAACCTGAACAAATATCTGGTTATTTGATTAAGAATCCAAAACAGACATAGCTTTTACCACAAAATATTTTGACCTTTATCGTGGAAAAGAGATTAGAATTTAGATTTTATGTAATATTTATAATTGAGTCTATCCATTGGGATGTTTTCCATTCGGAATCATTAATTTTCACGTTAATCAAAATTAATTCATCTGTAAATTGACCTAATTCGATGAGTTATAAATATATAGATAAAAAAAATAAAGTCTGAGGTCTATAAAAATGAAAGTAATTATTCTTGCAGGTGGCTGGGGTACGAGACTAGGAAGGCAATCTGTTGAAATTCCTAAGCCAATGGTTTTGATTGGTGATAAGCCTATACTATGGCATATAATGAAAATATTTTCAGCACATGGTTTAAATGAATTCATTATTTCTTGTGGTGTTAAAGCTCATGTAATAAAAAATTATTTTGCCAATTACGATAACTATAATGCAGATTATAAAATTGATTTAAAAACTTCAGAGATAACATATTTTAATAAAAGTGCAAAGGAAGAATGGGAGGTAAGTTTAATTGATACAGGTATTAACACCTTAAAAGGGGCTAGGATAAAGAGATTAGAAAGGTTTTTAGACCATGATGTTAATTTGGTTACATATGGAGATTGTGTTTCTGATGTAAATATTACTGCATTAATAGAGTTTCATAAGAGTCATGGTAAAATATTAACAATTACTGGCGTGCACCCTTCTGCTAGATTTGGAGAATTAATTGAGGATAATGGAAGAGCTGTTTCTTTTAAAGAGAAACCACAAACTTCAGTTGGTCTTATCAATGGTGGATTTATGGTTTTTAATAAAGAACTTTTAGATTATTTATCTGACGATGAAACTTGTGATTTTGAGTCCGGTGCGGTGGAACTTTTAGCAAAGAAAAGTGAGGTGATGGTTTTCAAACACGAAGGGAATTGGGAATGTATGGATCATGAAAGGGATGTTCAATACCTGAATGAATTATGGAAAAATGGAAAAGCATTTTGGAAATGATAGCTTATGAATCAAGAGCTACAAAATAATTCATATGATATCATCCATGCCTTAGGAGGTTTAAATAGTAAATTTTCAGGGAAACAAGTTCTATTGACAGGAGCAGCAGGTTTTTTGGGATGTCAATTTGTGCATTATTTTAAAACATTAAATGAAAAAGCAATATTAGACAGCCCTTGCCATCTTTATGCATGGGATAATTATATGCTTGGACTGCCTTCATGGTTGGAAAATTTAAAAGATGACCCAAGTCTAACAATACAAAAAAAAGATGTTAT
>CAJVZI010000021.1 GCA_913020665.1 uncultured bacterium
TTAAATCTGCGAAGCCCTTGTTTCCTACCATTTTTCTTATGATGTTTCCTTCTCTCTTTTCCATCGCGCATATTTTTTCTCATTTCCATCATCATTCGCTGCTTAAAAATACCAAGCATGATCATCTGTTTTGGTGACAAAACATCATCCAGGCTTAATACAAATTCTGATTCTAGCTCGATTCGTTTTTGGCGTAATTTAGAAATATTTTCAATCGTTTTTTTTACGTCACTTTTGTTTAGTTTCTCCCGTTCTATGTTTCTAATCATTTCTCTCTCTTGCTTTCCTAGTATCTCTAAATTATTACGGTGATCTCTGAATCTTGGAAAAAATTTTTCAGCTTGACTTGTTGAAAGATCTAGATCACTAGTGAGACGCCATATAATTATATTTTCTATTTTTTCTGGATTTATATGACTCTTTTGTCTTTCTTCATCCCAGTCAAAATTTTGGGCTATACTCCCACTTAAAAAGGCAAAAAGCAGTACATGTTTCATTAAAGTCCTTCCTTACTTAATTTAAATCGTTCCATTAATTCAATAGTCTCCCAGACATAGCCTTCGTCAAGAAGAATATATGTCATATTATTAAAAAATTCTTGGTCGTACTCAAGAGAATCACTATAAATATTCCAAAAGTCTGTTTCAAAGGGATTTTTTATTTCTTTATTAGAGAGAAATTCTGTTTGGATACTTTTATCTCTAAATTGGGTAATGGTCATTAAACTAACCACGATTATCATACATAATGATGTTAAGACCGTTCGGCGGTTATCTTTTGATTCAGATACTCTATTATGAAGCTTAGCCAAAAAATCATCTGCATTGGTCGGTTCAGACCCGTCCAATTGAGCTTTCATTATTTGTTTTTCAAAATCAATCATTATTAAGCCATTCTTTTAATGATCTCACGGCATGATGAAAGTTCACTTTTGCTGTCCCTTCAGTCATTCCTGTTACCTCTGAGATCTCTTTATAGGGCATTTCTTTGGCTATCCGCATGATAACAACCTTACGTTGTTTGTTTGGTAGTTTTGCAACTGCGTCCCATAATTCTTTACGTGTCCATTCTTGCTCGAGTTCAGTATCCCTCTCTCCTGTGTCTGGAGCTTGGTCAAGATGCAAAATATTTTTCCATTTATTTCTCTTAAGCCAGCTATTGGCCGCGTTGAGTTTGACCCTGTATAAATAGGTTGAGAATTTAGACTCAAATCTAAATTTTTTGAGATGAGTGTATAATTTAAAGAATACATCCTGTGCAAGGTCTTCAGCGACCATTCTATCGCCTGTGATATTAAAAAAGAACCCAACCGTATTGGATAGATGATTTTTGATAAGCTGGTCATAAGCGGATATGTTTCCATTCTGATATTCTTTAATAAGATCATGGTCGTTTTGCATGTCATTTCAAGCTATAAGACTCATAAGGCACGTAAAGGTTAAAAAATAAATTGGTTTTAGACCATTCACAATTTAATTGCATCTGATTATTCGTTATTTTTTGTGATCTTTTTTCGTAGATCAATTATCTTTATGAAGACTCAGTATACAAACCATCCACCAAATGAAAAACAACGATCTGCCATAGAACATCCTCCTGGTCCGTTAATGATCTTAGCTGGTGCAGGAACTGGAAAAACATTCACCCTAGAGAACAGGATCATTCACCTTATAGAGCATTACCAGGTAGACCCGCAGCATATTCTGGCTATTACATATACAGAAAAGGCTGCAAAAGAGCTGAAAAATAGGATCATTGATCATCTAGGACCCAAGGTCCATAATATGACCGTCAGCACCTTCCACTCTTTTTGCTTTAAACTACTAAAAGAATTTTATGATGATCTCCCTCAGCTGCTAGATCAAAGCGAAGCTATCCATATGTTCTTAGAAAAATTTGACCAATTAGAGCCTTTTGCTTCAGACGAATTCCCACTTGATCCTCAAAGAGCTGTTACGGAAAGTTTTATACCCTTTTTTAATCGTACAAGGGACGAACTGATCGACCCCACCACAATGAATACTCCTACACCTTCAGATGATGGTACAATTACTACAGAGATCGCAAATCAGATCTCGGATCTTAAAAGGATATACCCTCTATTTCAGAGCTGGAAAAAGGATATCAATGTGGTGGATTATGGAGATATGATCCTCTCGGCGTACACCATGCTTTCTTCAGATGAAGCATTGCTTAGAAATGTTCAAGACCAGTATCGTCATATCGTTGTGGATGAATTTCAGGATAATAATATCGCACTGAATAAGATCATGTCACTGATATCGGGAAATCGAAAGTTTATTACTGTTGTTGGTGATGACGATCAGGTCATTTACAGTTTTAGAGGTGCAAATACTTATAATATTCAAGCATTTAAAGATCAATATAAAGATCATAAAAAATTCAGTTCAATTGCACTGGAAAAAAATTACAGATCATCACAGCCGATTCTAGATCTCGCTAATGCGAGCATATCAAATAATACCGAACGAATAGTAAAAACTCTTTCTTCTGGTCTTAAACTACCCTCAAATAAGCCAATACGATTTTGGGGAGAAAAAGAGCAACAAATTGAGTTTCTTACAAGTGAGATACATCATCTTGTTAGCGAAGGAAATGGATATAACGATATAGCAGTTCTATGCCGCACACACGGGCAAGCTAGTGGCATCATTGAATCCCTTTCACAGTCCCATATTCCTGTTCAGCCACAGTATATGGGGCTGTTCAACTGTGCTGGTGTCAGAGATATAATCGCATGGTGCCAATTAGTATCTAGAGGCACATTTCAGGATTCTTCATTGTATCGTATTATTAGAAATACATGTGGATATGAAACCGCTCACATTATTTTTTCTAAATTCAATAGATATGACCCAGATCCAAGATTCGATCAACTTCTACATGATAATGAGACCAGAAATAAACATCCCAAATTAGATGATATTATTAGATCGATTGAAAAATTAAGGTCTATTTCTCAAAAACGTTCAGCTGGAGAAATGGTCTGGGACATCACACAAACGATTGGCACATTAAGGTCGTCCGCAAAAAAATATAGTATGGATGACCATTACACCTTGCTGAATGTTGGAAACCTTCTTAAAAGAGCACAAGATTTTACACGTAGGAATAAAAAGAACCACAGTATTGTAGCATTTAATATTTACCTTGAAGCGATCATGCGTTCGGGAGGATTACCAAGCATTAAACCAGAATCCTACAGATCTCAAGATGGAGTGATCGTTAATACTATTCATGGGGTAAAAGGAGCAGAATTTCCGATCGTATTCATTCCCTTCCTCAGGTCTGCAAGCTTTCCACTTAATTTCCGAACAACTAAACGGATCAATCGGCCGCCTGATAGCTGGCTCAATTACAGCCAAAATATTGACCTCACACCAAAAGAGCATCACATTAGTGAGGAGCGACGATTATTTTATGTTGCAACTACTCGAGCACAAAAGAGATTGTATCTCTTGGTTCCTGAAAAAGCAACTTCACCATTTATTAAAGAATTACCAGATATACTCATGGAGGATCAAATCATGGTAAAGACCAATTCTAACTCCGTATCACACTCTGAGCTAAAATCAAAATATGAGCAACATATACAAAAAGCTTTATCACGAGAAGCATATGACCAGGTGAAAGATTATAGCCTTGCTCTAAAAGCGATCCATGATCACGAACAAGGGAAAACCGTAGCGCTAGGAGACTCAGTTTGGGAGAAGGAACTCAAACGAGAGCTGGAGCAAGAATTTGAACCACCAGTTCCTGAAAGGATCGATCTCTCTGCAAGTGCAATTGAAACATATGAAAATTGCCCATTAAAATTCAGACTTGGTCGAATTGATGGTATTCCACAAACTGCAAAAAAACCTGAGTTAGTTTTTGGCAACATCATACACGTTGTACTTCAAAGATTTCATGAACCTGAAAAAGAGTTAACTAAGGATCGGATACTGCGTCTTTTGGATGAGGAGTGGAAAAAAGGTGAATTTGATTATGTTGTCAGGGAGGAAAAATTTAAGGAACAAGGTATAGATATTTTAACCCGCTACTACGATATGATATCGAATGACCCACCCAATGTACTAAAAACAGAAGAAAAATTTGCTTTTGATATAGGACCGATCACAATTCGAGGTGCAATTGATAGAATTGATAGTACACCTGATGGTGTAACTATTATGGATTATAAAACAAGTAAAACACCCTCATCTGCAAAGTCAAATCTTCAGTTGGCAGTGTACTCTATGTATCTTGAACAACTTGATGATAGCAAGTTAGGCGGGTTACCTCTATCAGCTTCGCTTTATTTTTTAAGAGAAGAAGAAAAACCAGTACGCAGTCATTCATTCACGACCGATCAAATTGGAGAGACAAAAGAAAAGATCATTGAAGTTGCCGCAGGAATAAAGAGAAAGGAATTCCATGCTAAAACAGGCAAACATTGTGATTGGTGTGATTATAAGAACCTCGCTTGCCCTGCATGGGAACAAAAGTAATATAATTAAAATGTTATTTTTTCAATATCTGATATTCTAAGCGTCCAGTAAAATTTTTTCCTGAAAATGCAATTTCCCCAGGGAAACCAATGTGAGAGACAGAATCTTCGCTACTCCAGTTTAGATCACCCATGATCAAAGCTGTTAAAATGGTGTCACCATCAGCTCCTTTGATTAGTAAGTAGGTAGAATCTGAACTAGAATTAAACTCTTTTACAACTAAGGTCTGTAATAGGACATCGGACTCTGTTGGTGCTAATGAGACGTCCCATTCATGATCTGCTGTGTATTGGTCACCTAAAATGGACAATGAGAAGTAATCTGAGGCATCCACGATAGCAGGTATATTTTCTAAGAGTCCATCAGAATATTCAGGCGGAGCTACGCAATGGGGTAGCATAGAAACAGATAATATTAATATATAAAATCTTCTCATTATTCTATCTCTTTTATTTCTTTTGCTTCACCTAATTCTAGACTCTCGATCTTCTCCATTGGCTTCTCTAATGCTCTTCTCCTTGTTCCACTTAAATCTTCATAATGTCCGCCCAAAGTATTTAATGTTTTACCCATTGCATCTACTTTATCAATGAACCTCTCCCACTGCTTTCTAAAAACACCTACCAATTCTTGCATCTCTCCTGCTTTTTGTTCCATAGAGAAATTAGATACAGCTTGTCGTATCAATGACAAGATAGCATACAAGGTTACAGGTGAACAAAGTAAGATCTTTTTCTTTAAGGAAAAATCGATCAGATCATGATCTTCCTGATTCAAGAATGCATATATACTTTCATTAGGTATAAACAACAGTACATAATCAACTGTACTCCCTTTAGGGTCAATGTAGCCTCGTTTTGAAACTTCATTGATACGGTTTCTCACATCAGTTAAAAATAATTTTTTCTCAGATTCTTTTTCTGAATCACTTTCAGCCGCAATAAACTTTTCATAATGTGCTAATGGAAATTTGACATCCATGTTGATCGCTTTTTCATCAGGCAAAAAGAAAGTGAAGTCAGGCCGGTCTCTACCCTCTGATATCTGTGATTGTTGAGAATAGTTTATTCCTTCAACCAGACCAATAAAATCCAAGATATCCTTGACCATCCTCTCACCCCATTGACCGCGAGCTTGTGAGCTTGATAATATCTGGCGAAGTTGGGATGTTGTATCTGTTAATTTACCAACGCTTTCCTTGGACTCTTTCATTTGCCCCTCAAGTGCAGCAGTATTCTTGGACAAATTATCGAGATTGGCTTTCATCTCTTTTAATGTGGAGTCAATAAGTTCTTTTTTATTCTCTAACTGCTTATCGGAGTTTTGAATAAGGTCAGAGAATTTTGATGAGGCAAGTTCAAGAAATTTTTCCTGATTATCCAATAACACCTTATTGGAAAGGTTTTCAAACTCTTGTTTTATATTATCCTGATTCTGTTGAATGGAATCCACATCTTTTTGTCGAAGAAACCAAACAAATCCACCACCAATTAGGAACCCAAGGATAAAGAGTATTAGACCACTTATCTCCATTGGGTTATAGGGTCAGTGCGAATGAGTCAACCAAGATCCCGGGACAAGTGGTAGCTCCAAGAGACCGCTGACCATACGTATGTACCTCAGGAACAACAGTTAGTTTATCTTCTACTTGCACAAGTTGATCACCAAAAAATCTATAGAATGAGTCATCAAAACGCATTGTCTCAATTGGTGCTACGATCTCACCATTTTCAACCCAAAAACAAGCATATCGTGTAAGACCAGTTATCCTGCCACCGGCATTATCACTCCAATTAAGATAATGAATATTCGATAGGAATAGACCCTTATCTATGTTTTTGGTCACATCATTGTGGTTTAATGAACCCGGTTCCATTCTGGGTGAACGTAAGTACTCTCCTCCTTCTGCAAAGTTAGATTCTACGCCATACTCTTTAGCAGAACGTGAACTAACAAGAGTATTCTTAAGACTACCATTCTCTATCAATGAAATAGTATCTGGAGATATCTCACCGTTTGAATTGAATTTTGGACAGAAACCTGGCGAAAAATCTTCTACGATCGAAAATTTACTAGAGAGACGAACATCATCATGACGCATACGTCCAAACCCACTACAACCTTGTCTTAAGGACGCCTCGCTGATACCATTCCACGAGAACATTCCTAAAAAGTCTGCAACTGCCGCAGCTTCAAACCAGGTTCTATATTCGCCAGTGTCAACCTTTACAGGCTTCCTTTCCATTAGTACAAGCTTATCTCGACTTCGTTTTACATAATCTTCATAATCCTGCTGATTCCAATCACTACCTGCGTAACATCCTTTTACCATCTGATGCTCTGGGGTCACAAGCGAATAATCCAAACAAAATGATTCTGTCTCGAACCAATGCTTTTGCCCTAAACTGTTTGCACTACCTCTAAACATTTTACCATTCGCAAGAATACCAACAAAGTCAGCTCCAGATACCGCCGGTAGTATCGCATCAACAGCATCTTCAAAAGCTAGCCCATTTGCTTTTTTGATCTCGTGGCTAGAACCAGCATTCTCTGGCATTACAAGAAAAGGGTCTTTTGGTATCTGCTCCGATTCAATTCTCATTCTATCGATCTCGCTAGATCCTCTTGCGATATCAGTATCAAAATTACCTGAAACTGTGAACCCTCCACTGCAGGTCCGACCATTAGCAATGAACTTGAGACCTACATCTGCATCATCTACGAGCCCGGTCTGTCTAATAGAAGCATTATTAAATCGAACAAACTGACTATTCTCACCATCAAAAGAAAGGATAAGATGCTCACCCTCATTGAGTTGACCAAAAAGTGATTCACTTAATTTATTAAATATCTGTTCCATTAGACGCCTCCAAAGACTTGCACGTTCTCAAATAGACATGCAGGAGAAGCATGCCCCACTCTTATGGATTGGTTTGGCTCTCCTTTACCACAGTTAGGTGTGCCATATATACCAAAGGTATCCTCGTTACCAACACCCTTGAGGCTGTTCCAAAAAGGAGTTGAGATCGCTCGATAATTCGGATTCTTGACGGTCTTAGTTAATTTACCATTCTCAATAAGCTTTCCATATTCACAACCAAACTGAAACTTATTTCTGTAGTCATCAATGGACCATGACTTATTACTTTCCATATAAACACCATTCTCTACCTGACCTATCAATTCATCAAACGTTGAGTCACCTGGCTCTAGATTGATATTTGCCATACGGTCAATAGGTGCCCTATTCCAACCACTGGATCGAAAATTAGCGACCCCATCCAGACCTGAACGTATTTGGCTTTCTTTACCTCCAAGCCCTCTGACAAGTAGACCATCTTTTATTAGATATTCTTTTGTGGCTTTCAATCCGCCATCATCAAATGCATAGGATGCAAATTCTGATTCAAGAGTCGGATCAAAAGTGATATTCATGAGTTTCGAGCCATACTGCAGTGTTCCAAAATCCTCCAGTTTTACAAAACTCCACCCTGCATAATTTCTTTCATCACCTAGAATGCGATCCACCTCTAGCGCATGGCCTATACTCTCATGTATCTGTAACATCATCTGATCAGGAGCGATCACAATATCCATCTCACCCGTTGGGCATTCTTCTGCTTCTAGTAATTCCAGTGCCTGCTCACCAATACGGCCTGCATTCGCCATGATCTCGTACTTGTCAAAGTATTCAAGCCCCATTTGTCGGCATGTACCTCTCATTCCACCAAAGGTCCTGGTCTGTTGGTTTGTGCCATCTGCTGCTGTAGCACTGAGATCAAATTCAAGCATTAAGAACTCTTGGTTGATATCACTTCCATTGGAACTTGCAAATTTGAATGACGTTTCGATCACCTGACATAGCGACGATGCACTTACGATCTTGTCAGAGACCTTGAGACTATTGTACGCATCCAAAAGGAGTTCATTGAGATTTCCTGCGGATAATGACTCTCTATTTTTAGTATATGGTGACCTATATTCTCCTTGGAATGATGGTCTTGCGCTCTCATCAAAATGATGGAGTGCATGACCAGAAGCGATCTCTGCTTGCTGGTAAGCTTTTTTCGCAGCACGCGATACACCTTCTTTGGTCATGTCTGGTGTACCATAATAACCAAATTGTCCATTCACCAATACTTCCACCATAATACCATGGGTAGATGACCTTGCATTAGCTACGGGTACACCATCACGGATCATGCGGGGTGTATGTGCTTCGTACACTTCACGAATTCCAACCCATTGTGCCGGAACATCTACAGCACCTAATAATTCTTTAATATCAATATTTAATTTCATAATGAATCTCTCTTTGAGGCTTAAATGATAGATAGACTATATATTTTAAATCAGTAGTCTCATTGATAGTATAAATTAGATCTGTATCTTGTAATGATTCAATATTACTAATAAAGATATTCATAGATAAAAGATAATTTAGAATCCATTATTTAAGCCATTTTGGCATTATTAAATCCTTTTTAATTGCTCATTTATGCCGTATTTGCATACCGCATGTTAAATTGTAATAGTTTATCCATTTGGCACCCTAATTGTTTGAATAGGTTGAATAATTAACAATGTAAAAAGGAGTTAAAAATGACACTCGTAAAATGGACACCTAAACCTATGAGCTTGTTTGATGAAATGGATAACATGGTAAGCTCTGTTTTCGGCAGTGACTGGAATTTCCCTGCTAAACATACTGATTGGGCGCCAGCAGTAGACGTAAAAGAAACAGATGATCTATTTCTCATTACAGCTGACATACCTGGACTTACCAAGAAAGATGTAAAGGTCAATATCACAGACGGGAAAATGACAATATCTGGAGATGCACAGGTTGGAGCGGACGAAGAAAATAGCCGCTATCATTATCGTGAGCGTAGGTATGGTTCTTTTAAAAGAACATTTAATCTGCCTGAATCGGTAAATGAAGAAAAGATCTCAGCATCGTTCAAGAATGGAATTCTTGAGGTTGAACTACCGAAACATGAGAATGTTTTACCAAAAGAAAGGGTTATAAAGGTTAATTAATAATAGTATAGATCATATGTTACTAGGGGGAGGCATCATAGCCTCCCCTATTGATCAAAAATTATGATAGGATAAATATGACTGAAATAAATACACAAAATCCAGAAAATGGGATCGACCCGATTGAAAAATATGGTAATGACCTGACTGAGCTTGCTCGTCAAGGAAAAATAGACCCGGTCATTGGAAGAGACGATGAGATCAGAAGGATTACCCAGATCATCTCAAGAAGAAAAAAGAATAACCCTGTACTTATTGGAGAACCAGGTACTGGAAAGACCACAGTTGTTGAAGGGCTAGCCAAAAGAATTATTGAAGAAGACGTTCCCGATAATCTAAAAGGAAAAAGGCTCATCGCATTAGATCTTACAGCAATGGTTGCTGGCGCTATGTACAAAGGACAGTTTGAAGAGAGATTAAATAATTTTATTAAGTCCGTTAAAAAAAGCGATGGTGAGATCATCATCTTTATTGATGAGATACATATGATCGTAGGGTCTGGAGGACAGGGTCAAATGGATGTCGCAAATATCATCAAACCTGAGCTTGCTCAGGGTACACTAAAATTAATTGGGGCAACCACACTGAATGAATATCAAAAATATATTGAACCTGATGCTGCACTCGAGAGACGATTACAACATATACTAGTAAACGAGCCTTCTATTGAAGATACAATAACTATCCTTCGAGGTATTAAAGATAAGTATGAGGCGCACCACGGGCTAAGTATCCGTGATTCTGCTTTGATATCCGCTGCAACGCTATCAGAAAAATATATATCAGACAGATTTCTACCAGATAAAGCAGTGGACCTGATCGATGAGGCTGGATCAAAACTGCGCATGGAAATGAATTCTGCTCCTCTAATAATAGACGATCTAAGAAGGAGGTTGATCCAGCTTGAAGTAGAGTATGAAGCGCTTAAAAAAGAAAAAGACAAAGCCTCTAAAAAACGATTAAAAGAATGTAAACAAGAAATAGATAAAATGCGCAGCGAACTAGACCAAAATATTGGTTTGTGGGAGAAAGAAAAAGAAACAGTTACAAAGATATCAACACTCAAAAAAGAGATAGAGCAATTAAAGTTCAAAATGGAAAATTATTTTAGAGATGGTAACTACTCTGAAGCATCCAAGATACAATATGAATCTATTCCTTCCATACTAGATAATATTGAAAAATATAGTTTTGAACTGCAAGACACAAAATTCGTCAAACTTGAGGTGAACAGTGAAGATATTGCGGAGGTTGTATCGAATTGGACTGGTATCCCAGTTCAAAAAATGATGGAAGGTGAAAAAGAAAAGCTTCTTAATATGGAATCCATATTCAATCAGCGGGTTATAGGCCAAGATAAAGCTATAAGTGCTACTGCAGATGTGATCAGAAATTCAAAATTAGGTTTTTCTGATTTTCAAAAACCCATCGGCTCATTTCTATTTATGGGCAAAACTGGTGTTGGAAAAACGGAATTAGCTAAAACAATTGCTGATGCATTATTTGATAATGAAAAAGCGCTCGTTAGGATTGACATGAGTGAACTCATGGAGCAACACTCTGTTTCAAAATTAATAGGCTCCCCTCCTGGTTATGTAGGATTTGAAAATGGTGGTTACCTTACTGAAAAAATTAGAAGAAAGCCTTACTCTGTCATCTTGTTTGATGAGATTGAAAAAGCACATCCAAGTGTATTGAATATTCTATTACAAATACTTGACGACGGTCGATTAACAGACTCGAAAGGAAGAACTGTTAATTTTAAAAATACGATCATTATCATGACCTCAAATCTAAAGGAAGAAGAAATATCATCTTACCTCAGGCCTGAATTAAGGAACCGAATTGATAAGGTAATATATTTTAATGAACTAGACCAACGCGTCATAAGAAATATTGTTGAATTGAATATCAAAAAAATAATAGCAATGTTTAAAAAGAATGATGTTGAATGCACAATAAATGATAATGTTATAGACCACCTTTGCAGAGAAGGCTACCAACCTGAATATGGTGCAAGGCCAATTAAAAGGCTGATCCAACATGAGATCATATCAGAGGTATCAAAATACCTTTTGGAAAATCCAGGATCAAATAACATCAATATTTCTTTTGATACCAAAATAAATATTGAGGATAATATTAATACTCAATATCAGAAGACTGGGTAGTGAAAAGTAGAGTAGTAAGAAAATGAATAAGCTAAATGATTGGAGCGATTTGGTTGAGGGATAATAAGGAAACTAATAGAGACAAAGTTGCAAGACTATTCAATAAGCGAACAGGGGTCGTTTATCAAAATTGGATTCAGGCTTGGGGAGTTACCTTACAATTGAAAAAGGCTGAGATAAAAAGATTAACAACATCTTTGAAAAATATCTTACCATTATTTTTTTTAATACTTATCGGATGTAGTGATTCAGACTTCAGGTTACATCCTGTTGACAATCATCAATACAGTAGCGATGAATCATTTTCCCAAGTTTTCTATTTTGATTCAGATCCAAGATTAGATGTTGATGACAATGGTTTTTATCATCTAACAATTGACATGAGTAATTGGCAAACCTTACACAGACTGAGTGGTACGATAATCGACTCAGCTACTGTGCAGCCTGTCGTCAGCTGTAGGGTTGAATGGACATCGTCACACTATTGGAATCTTGGTGATACTTTGGGCTATTGGGTAAGGCAAGGTTTGACCGATGATCTAGTATGGGTCAGTTATGATACATCTTATATTATTGGCTTTGATGGGCAGATAGTACCTACAATTAATCCAGCCAGTTATAGTAATGGAGAAGGTGCGGTCAATGCAATGATAGCACCTGTACAATCTATGATTGGAGATACAATGACCATATGGTATAGCTGGGGTGGTTGGTATACAAACTGGGAAACAGATTCATTAAAAATAATTTTAGAATAAAAATGATAAATATGTATCGCTTGATCTCAATTTTATGGTTTTTTGTTATTGGCTGTTCAGAAAGTCAAATGAATCCAATGGCATTTGAAGATTGTGAATGCGGTTTAGAGATATCCAGTACACTGCCATATAATGAAACAGATGAAAGTTATGAATTAGAATATAATGCAGAATTATCACAGACCTATGCGAGCTTGGATGCCTCAACTAATTGTGGATGGTCACAGAGATTAATGTGGGATTCAAATTATATGTATCAGATCGATAATGAGTGGGTTAGTCTGGTCAATCCATCATCCATGACAGATGAAGATGGTAATGCACGTGTTATACTTGCAGTTTGGGAAGAATTTATAGGGTATAGAATTACTATTATTTGCGGCTACACTGATGAGCATGGAGACCACTTTGTAGACTCATTACATGTAAGAGTAGTGAACAATATTTAAATACGATTTTTGGTCAATTTTATTAAAAAACTTTCCCTTTATAAGTGAAATTAAATTTTTGACATGCTTTTTTAATTGAGCCAGAATGCTTTTGAGGACCGCTGTAAAATACCTTTCTTTTAAAATTTGGGAATGCTGAATCTATCCTACCCCATTCTTTCTCCCATCTAGGAAAACCAAATCTGGATCTATCCGATAGATCATTCAATAAAAATAGGTTAGTTTGCTTATCACTTATATTAGTGGATAAATACATCATTTTTTCTGAGATCTTATCAGGAGAGCGATCTAAAAAGTGAATATGATAATTAAAGAACTTTGAGGTATTATCTTTTTCCATATCTTTTAGCATTTTAATGAACCATTCAAAATAAGAATCTTCATCTATAAGCCAGTATAGGTCCACTCGCTGTAGTTCAATAGAATCTTGAGCTTCTTTAAGTCTCAATATTATATCCTGAAGGATTGGGGCGATTCGAGATATTCCATGACCGGCACCTATAATAATAGCATGCTCAGTATCCATAATACTTTTACTCGATGACCCATATGGACCATCAACTCTAATATGCCAGTTCAGTGAGGTATCTTTACCGATCTCATTGAGAACAGAATCATATAGTTTCTCGGCCCAATAATTATTTGATTTCACATGCAAAACAAGATCTCCGTCATCAGAGCGACGAAGAATATTGAATGGATACCATTCGACCTTTGATATTTCCCTACAATTGATATATAAATAATCTCCTGGTTCAAAATGAAAATTATCTGGTGATGATATTGTCAACTCTAATACTTTTGATGGTAAAAGGTTGACAGACTCTAGCCCCACTCTACTCCGGTTCTTTTTGCGATTAACTAATACATTATAGAGGAAAATAAGACGTGGTATCAAAAGCCATTGAAACACCCCAATATCTTGGACTTGCACTGTATTAGTAAAGAGCCCTTTTTGTCTTTTTCCTGTTTCTTCATTTGAAGTTTCATATCGATCAGGTATAAGCCAATGTAATGGATTTACAGCAAATCCTTCCATGAATTCAGGAAACTGATTGGCAATGTCTAGGAATTCGTTATAGTCAATTGTTCCACTCATATCTTTATCTGCGCGTTTAAAGAACTCATCAACTAGTAGGTTTAGTTGAAAATCATCATATTCAAGGCGATTCTCATTAAAGCTTTGCTGAATCAGCACTTTTAGTTCAGAGCGATCTATAAACCCGCTATTGTCTAGGTCATGTAATTGGAATGCAAAATGTATCTTTTCCTTATCTGTACCATTGACCATGGATTCAATCGTATCCATAAATTCAGCATAGTCAATAGATCCATTTCCATCTTTATCAAAAATAGAAAATAGCCTATCACATATTGTTTGATCGGCTAACTCTAACCCACTTCTGAACTCATCTAGATCAATTAGTTGGTCTTCACCAGCAATTTCACGAAACTTGTTCTTTAAGTCTATGAGAAAAGGACCAGAGAGTTTTTTTGATTGATTAATCAATGATGTTTTCCATGTTAAGATAGATTGAAGTCCTGTAATTTATAGAAAGCATTTTTATCAAAAATATAATTTTTATTTATCATTCTCTATGATACATAACACCATATTAACCACAATTGGCAATACACCTGTCGTAAAAATGAACTCTATAGGTAATGACCTAAATTGTAATTTATTCTCAAAGTGTGAGTTCTTTAATCCAGGTGGTTCGATAAAAGATCGTATCGGATGGAAGATGGTTGAAGATGCAGAAAATTCTGGCAGGATCAAGCCAGGGGACACACTAATAGAGCCAACCTCTGGAAATACAGGACAAGGAATTGCTCTTGCTGCTGCAGTAAAGGGCTACAAATGCATAATCACAATGCCGGAAAAAATGAGCCAAGAGAAACAAATCGCACTGGAAGCGTTAGGTGCTGATATCGTACGCACACCTACCGAAGCTGCATTTGATGACCCTGAGAGCCATATAGGTGTTGCAAAAAAACTTCATAATGAGATTCCTAATTCCCATATCCTTGACCAGTATGAGAATCCATCCAATCCAAACGCACATTATGATAATACTGCCCAAGAGATCATAGATGATTTTGGTACGGATATACATATGGTTGTGATGGGTGTAGGTACTGGTGGAACCATTACAGGTGTTGCAAAAAGACTAAAAGAAGAAATCCCCGATATTGTTATTGTTGGAGCGGACCCCGTAGGATCAATTTTAGGAGGAGGAAATAAAGTAGAGTCATATTTAGTAGAGGGTATAGGATATGATTTTTTTCCAGATGTCCTCGATAATAATTTGGTGGATGAATATATTAAAACGGAGGATGAAGAATCTTTTATTATGGCTCGTCGTCTTATAAAGGAAGAAGGGCTATTATGTGGCGGATCTTCAGGGTCGGCCATGGTCGCTGCACTGAAAGCAGCAAGTAAATTGAGTGAACACCAAAAATGTCTGGTCATTCTGCCTGATGGTATACGAAACTATATGACGAAGTTTCCTAATGATGATTGGATGAAACAGAACGGATTCAAAACCTGAGATCACCCACAAAAATATTTCCCATTGTGATCCTTGCCATTGGGATTCTATGGATCATACCCGTCACTTATCTTTCTTTTTCTAACCCAGAAATCGAATGGGACTGGGAATCAATAAATACATCCGATATACACTTCCCCTCCTCTTTTGCCTGGGGCACCGCAACGGCCGCGCACCAGGTTGAGGGAAACAATACCAATAACAACTGGTATCAGTGGGAACATTCTGTTGATGAGAATAATATTTCTCGTATTCATAATAATGACAAATCGGGGATGGCAGCAGATCATTGGAATCGATACCCCGAGGATATCAAACTAATGAAAGAGCTAGGTGTAGACCACTATAGGTTCTCGGTCGAATGGTCAAAAATAGAACCTGAGAATGATGTCTTTAACCAAAATGCGCTCTCTCATTACCAACAACTATGCAAAGCGCTGATCAAAGAAGGTATTACTCCTGTGGTCACACTTCACCATTTTACCCATCCAATATGGTTCGAAGAGCTTGGTGCATTTGAGAATGCTGAAAATACAAAGCATTTTATTGAATTTTCTGAGATCGTATTTAACTATCTACAAGACCTTGTTCCCATATGGTGCACATTCAATGAACCATCTGTTTTTGTTGCACAGGGTTATTTTAATGGTATTTTCCCTCCAGGTAAAAAAGATCCAGCTATGGCAGGACAAGTTTTAGAAAATATGCTTAATGCGCATGTAGAGGTTTATCACAAACTCAAATCACTTCCTAATGCAAAGAATAAGCAAATAGGCCTGGTGAAAAATATTTTTCAATTTGACCCATACAGAAGATGGCACATTTTAGATTGGACATTCAGTAAACTATTAAATGATATCTATACAAACGAACCCTTGAGATTTCTAAAAACAGGAGAATCATCATTCTATTTACCCGGAATGGTCAATAATAAAATATCCAATCCCAAAGCCGTTGGTACGCTGGATTTTATAGGCTTGAACTATTATTCTATAATGCATGTGAAAGGACGTTTGAACCCTAAAGAACCATTTATATTTGAAAAACGTGAACAAGACGTCCAAACTGATATGGATTACGCAATGCATCCAGAAGGTTTTTACAGAGCATTGCACACCATAAGTGATCTAAATGTACCGATCTATGTAACTGAGAATGGCCTGGCAGATCGCCATGACCATATACGCCCTACATTCATCAAACGCTATCTATACGCTATGAATCGAGCACTGAAGGATAGATTAGATATTCGTGGCTATTTCTATTGGAGCCTCATGGACAACTTTGAGTGGGCTGAAGGATACGACATGAAATTTGGTTTATATCATGTAGACTTCAATACACAAGAAAGAACTCTAAGGAAAGGCAGTGTGCCTTTTATAGAGATGGTCAATAAAAGGGGCGCGGATGAAAGAGGCTATATTGTTAGTGTTGGTGAAATTGCACCCGACTTTGAAATAGTCTATACAACAGGTAAAAAGGAAATGCTCTCCGATCTAAGAGGAAAAGTTGTGGTTCTACAATTCACCGCAAGTTGGTGTTCTGTATGCAGGATAGAAATGCCCCATCTTGAGAAAGATATATACCAGAAATACAAAAATGAAGATGTGGTACTTATAGGGATCGATAGAGATGAGCCATTAGAAACAGTCATTAAATTCCAAAAGGATATTGGAACCACATACCCTCTTGCTTTAGATCCTGGAGCTGAGATCTTTGGATTATTTGCAGATAAAAATGCAGGAGTAACAAGAAATATCGTGATCGACCAAAACGGAAAGATCGTCTTTTTAACCAGACTCTTTGAAGAAAAAGAGTATCAGGAAATGCTGAAAATAATTGATCAGATACACAAATAGATCATAATATCTCATTTAGGTTAGGCCTTGAGTATGATATCACAAAAATCTTGTCTTCCTTTTGTAATATATATTCTCTAGAAAATTTTTCATCTTTTTTGTTATCTGGTATCTTTGGATTTATCACAAGTGCTTTCTCCATAACAACTTCACCACTGTAATTCAGTATTGGTTCTCCTGTCGAAGATACCCTTTCCGTAAAAGTAGATAGGCCTATGAGAATCATATCTATATCTTCAGTATTACAGATAACAGATCGAAGCTCCTGATATGTTTTACCTATATATTTATCAGGTATTGACTCAACATATATCTCGTTTGTATCACTCGATTGTGTTAGAAGATCTTTGAAAATAAATGAGACACCTGGAGTAAGGCATGATTGAGCTAATAATCTCTCCGTTAATAATTCAAGACATATGATCTCATTTACAAATGTATATGAAAAGTATGGAACATTTGATGATAAGAGCACCTCGGCCACCACATGTACATCAGGTACAATATGATCGATAGCTATTGCGGTCATAATTGTTTTTGTATCAGCAGACTCACCTAAACTACGATCTGCTAAAACGATCACAGTCTTTGCAGTGTCTACACCAGCACGTAAAAGTGTTTCCTCATGAGTTGAATTCCCCTTCACGATCATAATTCCTCTGTAAGAATCGTCTTCATCAAAATCTGGAATATCTTCTGGATGTTCTGTAACGATAATAATAGGAAATCGCTCTTCAATACTTGGGTCATGAAGCTGCTTGATCAATAGGTCTGTTTTGTCTGACCAATTACAAATAACAATATGATTATTTACACCAAAGTCATTTGTATTGGATGGCTTTTCTTTTTTCATAATTCAGTATTCTCCTATGTAAAATGATTCAAATTAATATCTTTGCTGGATAAAAAGATCAGAAGATCATTATCATGCCCCTTATTCAAAATTGTCTGTGAGTTAAATCTAACGGATCTACTGTCGTAATTTTTGATGAAATGATCTTGTTTTTCAATGCTTGGTGGATTTACTTGATAATAGTAATCGGGGTTCCTTAACAGGTCTTTTCCTTTTTCTTCTTTTGATAAATACTTACAGAACCCAATTAAAGTATATGGTGATTCGTATTGCGAATATAGCTTCTTGCTTATCTCTTTATAAGATTGATTACTTAATTGCTCAGGGATCAAAGATAAACGAATATTCTCAATGCTGCCTACCATCTCATTGAAATCATCAATATCCCCTTTACTCCCACCACCCATTATTTCATTAAAAACAGTGGTTAGCCCTGGTCTCAATGCAGACTGTGCTATTAGCCTTGTACTATAATCACTAATATTTAACCATTCTTCAATATTTTTTTGATGAAGATATTTTTTTACATCATCTGAGTACAATTCAACAATCGTATATATATCCCTTTTAAAAGTTTCAATTTCCATTGCCTTTTGAATTGTATCAGGATCGGTAAATGCATCATTTTCTTTTGTCTGGTCTGGTAAAATGATCACTCGACATGATTTCAATGATTTTTTAAATAATCTATTAGTACTACTATATTGTAACTCTCTACTTAGATTATTAGAAAAGATCTCTTTCAGGTAATTCTTTTTAGCTGTATTTACCTTTATATGCCAAACATTCACATAGACCTTTTCATCAATGATATGGACTGTGTCAGCATCTTTGTCAATGACCAATATATCTCTATATATACCATCTAGGTTTCTTAAAGACGAGATAATGCCATGTATATGTTCGTTGATTCCATAAATGATAATAGGATCAATAAATTTAAAATTCGATGGAGCTTCTGGTATAAAACCTGCTTTTTTTGATGCATTTAATATTATTGCAATGATCTCACCAGATACTAAACCTCCTATTACCATCCCAGCTATAAGCATAACGACAGTGATAGCCATACTAGTATTATTTAATATTTTTACTTCTTCACCAACATCAAATCCACTTGTTACTTCAATAAAAACTATCCAATAATATTGTAAATAATCATAGATACTATTGTGAATTTCTGCTGAAAAAGCCCATTGACTTAATATCGTAAGTGTACCTCCTACAAACCATACAATGACAAGAACAATAAATAAATTTGATATTTCTTTGAGTCTCTTACGAAGCTGATATCGTTGAACAACTCTATTCATTCGGCGGTATAAAATGTATCTATATGGATATTCCATTCTTATTAACTAGCGATATATTATTTTACAATGATCCAAACCTTACAATTTCTTATCTGGTCTGGAAGGTGGAAAATATTGATAATCTTTTTTATTCGTATTCTTATCCTTTCCTAATTGATCTTCAAGTTTAGATAATAAACTATCATCACCGGTCAATACAACCTGCGCTGTGGCTGTAATAGGATGAGGACATATATCAGGCCAATAACTGCTACAACCTGGCTCCCAGGGGAAATGCCCGTCTTTATCTGTGGCTATAAGCACTAGAAGTTTGTGATCATCTGTTGAATACTCAGCTAATAGAGAGTCTCTAAGTAATTGCTGAGGCCAAACAGATTCGACCATCTCTTTTTCCTCATCGTCCAAAACAACCAGAGCTAAAGGTAAATAATAAATAATATCATCATTAATGATTTGAGATTCAATATCTAATTTTTTTTCTTTTAATGCACTTATAACTTTATTTATGACTCCACTTATTATCTCTAGTCCTTTTCCTTTTAGTGGGAAAAAACAAATAACCTCAGCACCTGTACTGAACGATGCTCCAATTGAATAAGCAAATGGTCTTTCAAGATTCCCTTTGCCATCTACAGTGCCTAATATTGTATGGCCATGCTTTTCGATCTTACCTGATACTTTATCATACCAGTCTCTTTTTTCAGAGGGCCAATGCTTATAGTTAGGATGTCTTGTCATAGTCGGAGTATCTAAACATATTCAATCATTATCAAATAGAGCACGAGTATTATTAATGATAAGGTCTCTATCTTCTTGCTCAGTTGGATAATTTCCATTTAATAGATCTACATCAATAGAAAGTTTTTGAGATAGCTCTTTAGCAACTTCTGGGCACCAATAAGTAGTATTATCTCCTGAAATATCAAAAGCATGAATTTCAATACCAGAACTGATCTTTTTACATGTGATCTTCCATATACCCTCTTTTGAAAAATCTGGCGTAAGACCATCTAAAATGATCAATTGAAATATTGTTTCATCAAGCATCTTCACATTTCCAGATCCACCCCTTATCGCTTCGATCCAATCCTTTGTGAAGTTAATAGATTCATCTATTTGTTCATCATCAGATCCTGATAAACTAAAATACTTGATCAATCCCTTTTGAGCCGATAATACCTTCCCTTCCTCTGTCTCTGCTATATTCCAATAAATTCTGCTCTGATTCATAATTGTATCCCTAAAACGAAGAGCTCTGCTTAGAGATATTGTGACCACCCAATCAGCAAATTCGTTATCTGTGAGCAACATAGGTGGGATATTCCCTTCAGTCCGAGGGTCTGGGCGGCCAAGAATTGATAGTTTGACACTAGTGGGATCTTCTGCTATAAAATTCATAAGTCTCATCAATGCTTTGGCCATTTGATGATTTGGGTCATAGGTCTTTATGATCCTTTCGTATAGTCTATTAAAAATTGTATTTACAGCATCAATATCATCATAACATGCCATAACTACCGCATACAGTATTGACATCTCTTTATTATCAAGGTACTCGTCACTAGTAGCCAGTCTCTCTAAAATATCTACAACGCCTCTTTTTTGTTCTTGATCAAATTCAGCCCCTACTAGGTCAACGGCCTCCCATGTCATCCGCGCATCTTCTGAAAAAGAAATATAATTATCATATATGTTACCTATCCTCATAAGCTCAGCCATAAAAGTACTCTCATCAAATCCAAATAATTCTCCATATTGGCCTGCTAATTTTTTGAACATTTCAGCCTCTTCTGTGGTAACCTCATCATCAGTGATCATCATTCTATCCATCAAGAATACCGTTATTGGTGCAAAAATGCCAAAATTTGCTGCTCCCATTATACCTTTCTGGTGCAGCATTGGATATTTTTTTTCTAAACCAAGCATAATTTAGTCTCCCTTTTCAAGATTATCTGTTTCGCTTAGATCCGTACCCTTTGTTCTGGTTTCATCCTTTGATCTAGACCAATCAATTAATTCATCCCAGCTATTAAAAAATTCTGTAAATGGTGGTGGACCTAATAAGAAGCAGCCTGCATCTTTTGATCGATCGATAACCGACTGCCATGCATTTTCCCATATTGCTTGTACAATTGGTAGAGTTGAAGCATATTTTTTTCCATGGGTTTCAACAATATTAATAGCGTATGCGCTACCCTCATATTCATATTCTATTTTCAAGGATGAGAGTACATCCTCATCTTCATCACCTCCAATTCCAGGTGCTAGATCATCCGTTAGTCCATTGTATCCAGGTTTACAAGAAATATGATCCCATAGATCGCAGTGAACTACCATTGATATATCTGCAGGTCCCTTATAATTAGAGTAGATACCATTCTGTTCAAAATAAAGAACGCCTGCATTATCGGTTCCGAAAATAACAAAAGGACTAAACCAGAACGGGGTTTTCATGCCACGCAGATCAAATTTATTAGCAAGGATATCTCTAACAAAATTCAGATATATCAAACTTCCTGAAGATCTTATCTTATTAGATATCAGGTCAACTTCTTCTTGAGTAAACCGACGAAAAAGGTCTTCATATTGATGATCACTCTCATCAAAGACATTGGGAAAACTAGATATCCGTAAAGGGCGACTAGATCTCCACCAATATTCATTTTCACAATAAAGGTCTCCTGGGTAATTCTCCAGATATTCTGACGTTCTTTGTGTATTTTCTTCCAATGTCTCTTCTGAAGTATTCGAAAGCTCTGCATTAAATTGTGCTACTATTTCTTCATCAAAGAGTTTTATGTCCAAGCCCCACATTGATCGAATTTCCTCAAGAAGATCATATTCTTCTTTAACGATCACTTCATCAGCTTTAGCTATAGCAACCAGATCATTTACTACAAAACTTAATTGAGTATTTATCTTCTCTAGGTCACCATCCTTCACGTTAAATAAATGTCTCCTGATATTTTCAAGTGAGAATGAGAATCGCTCCTTAGACGCATCGGAATCAAATAGCGTTTTTGAGGTATCATATATCTTCTTAACATCTGCAATTAGTTGCTCTTCATCATCGCCACTGTTCCATTCCATGATCTTGGACTTTATCTGCTTTATTTCTGATTCAGCAAGAGTCCCATCGGTTTCGGCTGCAAAGAACAGATAAACATAGGCTAGGTCATTACTAAATGACCATTCAGATGGAAATTGTTTATGCTCTATCTGTTGTTTCAGATAGGCTTTGTTCATTTCACGGTCATTAGGAGTAAGCGCTACAGCTCCAAACGCCATGGGATGTCCCCATATATAGTTTAAAATAAACTGGTAAGGAATTCGTGCAGAATTAAATCTCCAATAGATCTCCCACCATATCAGTTTAAGGGGATGGTCATCCTCTACCTCTTGCATACTTACATATCCAATAATGCCCTTCTTCCTGTTCCTATCAAGAAGCTCCATAAATAGGTCCATCGCATTTTTGGCTTCGTCTTCAGAAAACAAATGAAAAAGGTTATCAGTTTTACAATCAATGATAGAACGCAAGCTCCACATCAATAATGAAAAATTAATATGTGGTTTGATCCAGCCATTTTTTATACTATCATACTCCTTATAGTCTCGTGAAATACGGCTAAATAGGCATAGTGCGAGTGCAATCGTATCTCTTCTGAATCTACCATTTTCGTAAGAAAAACGGTCATCCGATATATACAGGTCATTCCAATGCAGAGCTACGATAGCTGAATGACTTAATTCATTGATTTCATCTTGATCGGCATCTGTTTTAATATCAAGTTCATATAGTCGTTTAGCAAATACCTGTACGATCTCCCAAAGCTCATCACGCTCATTTTTATTAGGATCAAGAAGTACTTCATTTGATAAAATACCTGTCTTACCTGCAATTTCCTTGAATCGGTATTTAGCTTCTTTTAGGTTCATATTAAATCAGTAAGATGAAACAATACATAAAATAAAAAAGGCGATAAAAATCGCCCTTTTTATTTAAAAGTATTAGACCTATTTAGTCTTCAACAACGCCTAATGCACCACCGAGAGCTGCAGCCCAAGCCTGTTCAACTTCGTCATAATTTCCGTCAGCCATACCAATTCTGATCAGATCATTATGAATTGCTTTACATGCTTCTGGCTTCAATTGGTCTTTCATATGGCTAGCAATATTTACACATGTATTAACCACTACTCTAGATTCTTCATCTGCTAGATCTAATTTCATATCTTCAGCGAACCAACCAAGAGTCAGGTCAAGAGCAGCATGGATCTCATTCATTGAACTATCTTTAAACCACTCGTTGACAGCGATTGTAATTTCTTTTTTCTCTGCTTCATCTAGATCACCATCCGTGTATACTGCAAAAGCATTATATAGATAACATAGACAGTTGATCAAATTCCAGT
>CAJVZI010000022.1 GCA_913020665.1 uncultured bacterium
GGCATTGCCTACAATACCTCAAGTAAATCAGATAAAAAACTGCAAGAGAGCAAATACCTAAAAGGCCTTCTTCATGGTACCCATAAAGAGTGGTGGGAGAATGGAAATAAGAAGTTTCAGGGTAGATTTAAATCGGGAGATAAGAATGGTAGATGGGTCGGATACTTTGAAAATGGTAAGATCAAGTCTGAGATAAACTATAAAAATGGCATTGAGGATGGTTTAGAAACTCGTTGGCATGAGAATGGTGTTAAGTATTCAAAAGGTTCATATAAAAAAGGTAAGAAAGTAGGAGAATGGAATTATTGGGATGAACAAGGTGACCCCATACACTATGTATGTATTGAAACAAAATTTGGTAGAATTATGATCGATCTATTTTCTGGTATTGCTCCTATGCATGTTGAAAGTTTTAAAATGCATGCAAACACTGGATATTTTAATGGTACTATCTTCCATCGTGTCATCCCAGGATTTGTCATACAAGGTGGTGATCCGAATAGTAAATCTAGTAACCGGAGAACACATGGCATAGGTGGAGCATCAGCCGTATTTTATGGTATTGGTGATAAAAGAGACCCATCCACGTGGAAAATTCCTTCAGAGTTCAACTCCACCCCTCATAAGAGGGGTATTGTTTCAATGGCAAGAGGGTCTGATGAAAACAGCGCTGGTAGCCAATTTTTCATTTGTGTAAAAGATGCCCCAAATCTTGATAGTAGGTACACCGTGTTTGGTAAGGTCTTAGAAGGTATGGAAATAGTAGACCAGATTGTCAATGTACGCGTAGATCTAAGAGATAATCCAATCGACCGGATTGAAATGGAGGTCTCGATCTGTAATTGATCTGGTTCTATTTAAAATAAAGATAAAATGTTGAATGAACTCATAACTGATGTGGTCCTAGAAAATAATATATTAAGTAAAGATCAATCATGAACCTTCAACAAGAGATAATCAATGCCGCCGATCGTATTCATCCCCATATAAGAGAGACATACTTTGATCGATCTTTTTCATTTTCAGAATTATTAAATGGAAATGTTTGGTTCAAATTAGAGAATAACCAGGTAACTGGCTCATTCAAGGCAAGAGGTGCTCTTAACAAACTATTATCATTAACAGATACCGAAAAAAATATGGGAGTTGTTTCTGCTTCAACCGGCAACCATGGTGCTGCTGTTGCATATGCGGCAGGTGAATTGAATATTAAATGCACTATTTATGTTCCGAATGATGCCTCCCCTGCAAAATTATCAAACATGAAGAATTTTGGCGCCAGGGTCGAGACCTTTGGAAATGATTGTGTAGAAGCTGAAAAGAGGGCGAGGGATGTATCTGTTTCGACCGGTGAAACTTACGTATCGCCGTACAACGATCGATATGTCATAGCTGGACAAGGTACTTTAGGTTTTGAGATAGCATCTCAATGCGACCATTTGGATACGATCATAGTCTCTGTAGGAGGGGGTGGACTTATTGGAGGTACAGCATCTTATTTAAGATCGATCTGGCCAGATATTGAAGTGATCGGATGCTCGCCTGAGAATTCAGCAGTAATGATCCATTCCATAAATGCTGGAAAGGTATTGGATATGGAGTCGAAGCCTACTCTTAGTGATGGTACTGCTGGAGGTGTTGAAATGGATTCTATTACATTTCCCATTTGTCGTGATATGATAGATGAGTCTATTCTGGTTACAGAAGATGAGATCAAAGAGGCTATGGTCATGTATATGCAGCATGAGCACCAACTTATTGAAGGCGCAGCTGGAACTGCGGTTGCAACGCTTATAAAAAAGAAAGAAGACCTTAAGGGTAAAAATGTTGGGGTCGTCATTTGCGGTGGTAACATAAGCCTAGATATTATACGCAGTATCCTGCATTGATCCAGTCATTATGAAAATAATTTCAATAACATTGTTCCTTTTTACATTTCTTTTCTCAGAGGAAAGTAAACATACCCAATCACCATTTAGTGATCCGTTCAGTTATGACCATGCTGGGAAGATAGGGGATAATCCATTTCCAACTAATCCAATGAGCGATAGAGCGATCGGTTATTTGCTTCAGGGGAAAGCGCAGACTGCTATATCCAATTATGGTAATATCATTAATTGGGATGAACATCCAATGGGCATATGGAATGGATACTCATACTTACCATCAGTGGCATTTTTAGCAGGAGTTCCCGGACATAAATATTCTAGTGACTTTAATTGGGATAATATAGAGTATGTTGTAGATAGTGAAGGGATTCCACTGTATGGCATATGGGAGTCTGGAGATGCATATGATGCATGGTTCTTTGAAGGTGACACTGTATTTGTTGGTGTGATTTTTAATGCAGAAGATGATCATGGTCTATGGCAGCCAGACAGTATTTCAAAGAAATCTTCAAAAGACATTTTTGATGGTCCATTTCAGTGGTCAGTTGATCATGATACAAAAAAGATCGCTCTTTCATCCTTTGGTGAATTAGATCCAAATAGATCTAAGGCACGTATCGGGTTTATATACCCATGGGCTCTAAGACCAAAGTTGATTCGAAGGGAAGACCAATTTGATTTTTATAATTATGGTAAGGACCTGGAAGAGTGGACATCAGATGATGAATATATGTATTATGGATACAATGTTGCAGAGTCCTGGCTATCTAGGATTCAAAACTCGCCTAATGGTGAGTGGCATGCATCAACAATGGCACGTGTTAACACACATAATACGAAGCTAAAGAATGGTGATATATTTGGCGATACATATGTTACTGACCCTGCAGACACATACCCTCTTCTAGCGCACAGTGCTTTTTCTGATACATGGCCAGAGCGTTATAATGAAACGATCGGGTCCAATGAATCATTTTGGCCTGGCTGGTGGTCCCAAGACTATAATATCACTCTTCCTGGTTGTTCTCAGTCAAGAAAAGACCCTGATTGCTGGGAGGAGGTAGAAGGTCGTTTTATATCGGACATGGAGGTCTATATGGAATTTGACGATCGATGGGCTCATCGAGGTAATATGGTCAATACCAATGATGATTATGAGCAGACTGGCTATCCAATGGGCTTGCGTGTAATGGCAGAAGCCCATTCCTACGGAGTCTCTTACGCTGAAGATATCCTATTTGTGACTGTAAAAGTTCGAAATGAAAGTGGTGATTGGTGCGCTGAAGATGAGAATGGACAGCCAATATACGATGATCATGGTAATCAGAAATGCGGTGAAGGGATGATCATGCCTGATGGAACTAAACTAAATCAAGGTAAAGGATTTGATTATGAAGGCACTTTTTTAGGATTTTATTTTGATGCAGATGTATTGGTAGGTGATGAAAATGGATATAGTGCGTCTTATCATACTAATGATGACGATTTTATGAAATATTATTGGGAGATATTTGAGTTAAATAATGAACGTATGCTTATTTCTATGGCGATGGTAGGTGACTATGATGGAATAAGTGGTACTGCGGGCTATGCGATGAACGGAGATTCTCCGCCTGGCAATGATTTTGGCCTTGTTGCAACCCAACTTTTAGACTCGCCTAGGGCCACAGATCCTGTTGATCTGGATCAAGATGGGACAGTAGATATTTTTCCTGGGGAACCGTTGAAGATGACAGACTGGCATTGGTTTGATTGGTATAGTAGACCAGGAGTACCGCAAATGGAAAGTAACAGCAGTAGTTGTTACACCGGAGCGGAGGGATGCCCTCAAGCGAGGAATAAAGAAGAGATCATGTATAAGATAATGGCAGGAGATACCACTAACCTGTCTGATAATGAAAATCAATGGCACTTTCACACCCAAAACCCAGGAACTGATCTCGGTTCTGAGTTGAATCCGCATTTTGATTCTTTAGAAGGGCTCTTAGAAGAGACTGCTTTTTTACGCGACCCAGCGGGCCTTGATTGTTCAATTTTTTTAAGTTGTGGCCCATTTGATCTTCCAGTTGGTAGAGAGGTGCCATTTTCCTTTTGTATTATCTTTGGTCAAAATGAAGATGATCTCATCAATAATGCTCGCTTTGCTCAGGTAATGTATAATTCTAGATATCAGGGGTTTACACCGCCAACTCGTCCTACCATTTTCACAGAAACGGATACAGGTGCCGTAAGAATATATTGGGATGATGCTTCAGAAAGTACAACTGATGTATTAACGGGTTATTCAGACTTTGAAGGCTATAAGATCTACAAGAGTATGGATGGTGGTACAACTTGGGGAGCGGCATCGGATCGTATCTATGATACAGAAGGTCTTTTTGTTGGTTGGAGACCATATATGCAATTTGATCTATCGGCAGAAGAAGATTCTTTACATTGTGTTTATACGAACAGTTATGATTGTGAACGTTCCCAAAGAAGAAACCACAGTATTAGTGGTCCGGATCCTTATTTCCCTTGGTTTGATCTGGGTAGTGACACTGGATTGGATATGATACGATTAGATGAGTCAGACTGGAAGGTAGTTGATGGTATCACATACAAGTATATGTTTATTGATAATAATGTAATAGATGGCATTGAGTATACCTATTCCATAGTTGCCTATGATATGGGAGTTGAGCCTACGTATGTAACTAGATATATCCCATTAGGTGATGGACAGTTTGAAACTGTGATCGATACAAATTTCTCTAACCCTAACGAATGGGCAAATCCTGAGGGGTATGCATCTATCGAGAATTCAAAAGGGACAACAATTTTAGATCGTAATTTTTCTCAAGCATATCCAGGAATCCAGCCTCAAGAAAACCTGAGCAATGTGAAGGTTGTCCCAAATCCATACATTGCACGTTCCCAGTTCAAAGAATCAGAGTTCCAAAGGCAGATACGTTTCACTAATCTACCTCGTCAATGTAAGATCAAGATCTTTACAATTTCTGGAGAATTGGTATATGAGTTTGAACACGATGATGAATTTTCAGGGAATGAATGGTGGGACATGAGGACTGTTAATAATCAGGAAATAGCACCAGGTCTTTACTTATATCATATAGAAAAGATTGGAAGTGGAAACGAAGGAACGGTTGAGGAAGTAGTTGGTAAATTCGCTGTAATACGGTAGTCCCATTAATTAATCAATGAACATCCCAAGATTTCATCTTGCATTTCCAGTACATGACCTTGAGGAGGCAAGGACTTTTTACACTGATATATTAGGTTGTAAACTAGGAAGAGAATCAGATAAATGGATCGACTTTGACCTCTACGGCCACCAGATCGTGGCTCATCTTTCACCAGAAGATTGTATAAATATTGGTACTAATCCTGTTGATGGAGATAAGGTCCCCTCAAGACATTTTGGGGTCATTTTACCCTGGCCCAAATGGGAAGATCTTTGCAAAATAATAAAAAAGAAAAATATTGCTTTTTTGATAGAGCCTAGAATACGTTTTAAAGATGTATCTGGAGAGCAGGGTACATTTTTTATAAAAGATCCAAGTGGTAATGCCCTTGAGTTCAAGTCATTTAGGGATGATAGTGATGTTTTTAGGAAATAATAAATGCCAAAAATAGATTTTCTGCCTGATAATAAGGTTTTTGAAGTAGAGTCAGGTGAATCAATTCTTCAAACGGCAACTAGGAATGAAATACCCCATGTAAATGCATGTGGTGGTGAAGGGAAATGCACGACCTGTAGGCTACTCATTCTAGAAGGTATAGAGAATTGCTCACCAGAGACCGAAAAAGAAATAGCTCTTAAAGAAAAAGCGCATACAACTGATGAATTTAGGTTAGCATGCCAGACCACCATTACCGGTGACGTTACAGTTAGAAGATTGGTTCTCAACAAAGAGGATATTGAGTCGGTATCTGAAAGGGGTGTTTCTGGAAGGCTAGGCGAGACAAAAAAAATTGCTATTCTCTTTAGTGATATAAGAGGGTTTACTCCTTTTTCTGAAAAATTAACCCCCTACGATGTGGTATTTATTTTAAATAGATACTTTAATAGGATGGTAAAGTCTGTAGAGGATAATCATGGAATCGTTGATAATTATATTGGCGATGGGATGGTTGCGATCTTTGGTCTAAACAATGAACCTGACCCTGTCCAACATGCAGTGAAATCTGCTCTTGATATGTGCACTGAAATGGATGATATGAAACCATACCTTAAAACCATGTATGGACAGGATTTTGATATTGGTGTAGGCATTCACTGGGGCGAAGCTGTGGTAGGTGATATAGGTGCAGGTAAGTCAAAGCGTTTCACTGCTATTGGTGATGCAATGAATTTTGCAAGCCGTGTAGAGTCTGCAAATAAACAATTCCAATCGCGGGTTCTTATCTCTGAGGAGACTCATGATGAGATCAAAGATTCATTGGTCATTAAGGATTTTATGCGAACTAATCTGCCTGGAATAGAAGGGCGAGTGACCCTATATGAAATAGAAGATATCAACTTTTCTTCTAAAGAAGAACTTGAAAGTGAGTTTATTGAAGATGAAATAATTTGGAAAAAATGTTCTGAGTTAGAATCGTTCAAAGATAAACCTCAGCAGGTTTTTAAGGTTAAGAGAGAGGATATTCTTGTAGTCAATATAGATAATAATTTTTACGCACTGAATGACAAATGTCCTCATGCATACCTTAGTTTACAGGGCAGTGATATAGATGTGAAGAACGAGACGATTGCCTGTCGCTGGCATAAGAGTTCGTTCTGCTATAAAACTGGGGAGGTAAAAGAGTGGATGAAAATAAGCAATTTTCAAAAAATGTTAGGTAAAGTTGGTCTAAATGCTGAAGCAAAAGAGATATCACAAATGGAGCGTATACCTATTGATGTTTATAAAACTAAACAGCAGGATGGTTTCATATGGGTAGGTATTGAAGCAAGAGATTAAATTAAAAGGAATAAGAGAATGAATGAAAATAATATTGAATGGACAAAACTTGCAGAAGTTGAAAGTTTTAATGAGAATCCTGAGCAGTTATTAAAGGTCAAGCGTGATGATATACTAGTGATCAAAAATAATGATGGGTTTTATGCCATAAATAACAGATGCCCTCATTTAGGATTAGCTTTAAACCTGGGGGGATGCAATCATCAAGAAAAAACCATTCATTGTAAATTTCATTCCAGTGATTTTTCCTATGATACAGGTGAAGTAAAAGCATGGCTGAATGTAAAAGGGTTTGAGAAATTCATGACATGGTTATTCACCAAAATGGATCCAGATGCAAAAAAAATGATGTCCATGGAGCCAAAGCCTGTGGAAACGTTTCCTACAAAAGTAGAAGATGATCATGTATGGGTTGGTATAAATAATAGCATCTGATAGATCTCGGCTCATCTCCCTATCGTTTCAGATATGAAACGAATATTATTTACCATTATTTTTTTAAGTATCTCATGTAAAGGTCATGATAATGAACTATATCAATTACGTATGAATATGATCGAGACCCAGATCAAAAAAAGAGGTATTACAGACCAAACTATCCTTGATGCTATGAAAAAAGTGAATAGGCATGAATATGTTCAAGAAAATTTTGAAAGACTAGCATATTCAGACCGCCCTGTTCCTATTGGTTTTGGGCAAACCATCAGTCAGCCCTATATTGTTGCTTTTATGAGTCATAAACTAAATGTTGCTAGCCATCACAAAGTGCTAGAGATTGGCACCGGTTCAGGATACCAGGCCGCGGTATTAGCAGAACTTTCCGATCATGTATACACAATAGAGATCATACCTGAACTGGCCAAGAGGGCAGAAAAGGTATTAAAAAAGAATGACTATGATAATATTACAATTCGAATTGGGGATGGGTATAAAGGGTGGCCTGAACATGCACCTTTTGATAGGATCATGGTTACAGCAGCGCCTAAAGAGATTCCAGAAAAACTTGTTGAACAACTCGCTCCTGGTGGAATTATGGTTCTTCCTGTAGGAGAGACAGTTATGATGCAATATCTATGGTTAATAACAAAAGACAATGATGGTCAGATCGAAAAGGAAAAGATCCTCCCCGTAAGGTTTGTACCGATGGTAAAAAAGTGATAAAAACTATCAATATAAAATAGTATTATGACCCATAGGTTGCTGATATATATTATTCTACTCTTTTATCCAATATTTGCACAAGGCATATGGTATAGTGGTAATCTCAAAGGTATCGATGATATTACTATGGAGCTTAATGTTAAAGGCATAGATGATAGTGTCTGGGAAAAGAGGGTATCAAGTTTTATTATGCTTAGATTTTTAGAAAATGATATTAGAATTGTAAAAGATCAGATGCCTAAACTAGTAATAGATGTAAATATTGTTGATTCAAGAGTAGAGAGGGTCTCATCATTCCTCGTGATATTTAGTTTGTATAATTATAGTATATCTGAGCCCAATTATTATCAGTCTATGGCAGATACCCTGATTACAAAAAGACTCATGACAAGCAAGGTGTTTTCGCATGAGCTCATGGGGCAGACATCTTCACAAAATCTCTATCGCGACGTGGAAAAAAGTATCAATAGATTAATATCAATATATCTCGATCAGTGGTTCAGAGATAATCCTTTGAAACAATTTTAAGAAATTTTAGTATATAACGTCTTTCTTTGACAATATCCTTCTCTGGTGTAAGTTTAAGGGAAGGGCGGAAACCAAGCCTTCAAATAAAATGATGTCCGTGATCCGAGGAATAATCATAGCATATTTAGTGACCTTCTGCGTAGCACAAGAGGCCACGAAAAACGTTTCCTTTAAAACAGGCAATGATTTGGCTGTTCTAAGGTTCGAGGGGTGGGATATATCTGATCCGCTTACAGAATTTCTTACAGAAGAACTTCGAGAGACCATCCGTGAATTAGATATATTTCAGGTCCAAGATCGTGGAATCACAAATGAGGTCAATATTTATTATCCTAGGACAAAGGACTATTGGGCGTGTTGGAGCCAAGAGTGTGCAGTCGACCTTGGTAGAAGACTGAATGTGAACTATGTTATTGCTGGTAATATTCAGAAAAAAGAAGATAACGAATTTTTGATCAATGGTCGTCTATTCTCTGTTGATATGGAGACCCTGATCAATGAATTTGCAATGAATAGTAGTGGTATTACAGATAGTCTACTTCTAGAAATGAAGAAAATGGCATATAATGTAAGTGGCCTACCAGTTCCTGATACATTATCCGTGGGTACAGATACCTCACAGGTCATGACAACTGATAATATTGAACGAAAGAAAGATTGGTTCAAATTGCCTCCAATACCAACAAAGATAAAAGCGCTTTTAATGTCTACAGCGCTCCCTGGTAGTGGGCAGATCTGGGTACACAGAAAATATCCAGGATATGGATTTATGGGTACAGAAGCAACCCTAGGAGTGGCTGCATTGATAGCATATTATCAGTACAATAAAGCCTGGGGTGGCTTTGAAAAGAATTATAATGCATACCAAAATGGTTCTGATCCGCATAACTTGATAGAGTTGAGGCCTAGAGTCATTGAATATGCCTCTGATACTAGAAAATATAATGCATTTATGAAAAATATTCGTAGCGTGGCCTCGTCCATTTGGATCGTGAACATGGTACATGCATATCTAGTTGCTCCCAGCGATGATTTCTTTGATGGAGAATATTTCTTTGACCTTGAGTACAAACCTGATGTCAACCAGTTCCAATTCAATATCAATTTTTAGTTATATAAGGATCTCGATCCGATATATAGTCTTGTCTTCACTTATTCTGATCTTATCATGTGAAGAAGCAGAATATGAACTAGATAATCCTTACGATCCTGCTAATATGGATCTCGATCCTCCGGCACTGTTCTTTCATCCGCCTGAGATCAATGCTACTATGAATGACACGATCTCAGTCGAACTGTATGGTTTAGAATTAGGTCCAGCAGCAGCGGCTCAATTAAGGATACGGTATGAATATGAAGCTTTAGAGGTCGATTATGTAGAGGCTGGCCCTTTCTTTACAGGCGATAACGATCCTATAGAAATAGTGGACGAGCCTTCAGATGGAACACTAGATATTTTTATTTATTATCTTCCGGATATGAACTCTGATCAGAATGAAGGTGGAACCTGGTCGATTGCAACGGTTCATTTTATTACCAAACAGATAAGGGGATCTGCGCTAGAATGGGTTCAGGACAGTACAAGGCTTCGAGACGAGAATAATTTACCAGTGAACATAAAAGATTTTGGAGATGGATGGGTCAATGTTGAGTAGATCTGTATTAATTATCCTGATTTCTATCAATTATTTCCAATTGTCTGCTCAGGAAGCAAGTTTCGATTTTAATGAAAATGATTATGTGAATATTTCAAGTGATGCATCTCTACAGGCATCGACAGAAATGACCATCGAATGTTGGGTCAAAGCAGGGTTGGATAATTATTCAAACTTTGCGCCTGTAGTTCATTATTTCAGATTAGGAGGCCCGACAGAAGAATCAGGTTTTACTCTTATGTATTTTGAAAATGAAATACGCTTTATGATAAGCGTCGGAAGTGGAGCTCATGATATATATGGAGATGGATTACAAGTATGGCCTGGCACAACACTGGAACAGGGCACATGGACACATATTGCTGGCACCTATGATGTGGCCACAGGTGAGGCGAAGATCTTCAAAAATGGTGTGCTGCAGAATAGTTTTAATACAGAAGGCGGTAATATAAACTGGGATTTTATTGAAACGATGGATATGAAAATAGGTAAAAGCGATAATAATCCAGGAGGATCGGATGGCTATTTTGATGGAGCAATCGATGAGGTTCGCTTATGGAATATCGCACTCGATGAAGCAGCTTTACAGAATTTCATGTCGAGTTGCCCATTAGGCGAGACGGGTCTCATAAGCTATTGGAATTTTAATGATGGGGATGATGATACCATAGACGACCTTACCGATAGTGGTAATGATGGTACTCTAGTAAATAATGGTGAAGGCGACTGGGATTCTGATGTCCATGAAGAGCCTCTCTGTTTGGGGTCAGGGGAGTGTGTGGATTCTGTAATTGTCTCTTTACCATTTTTTCATAATTCTTCTTTAGAAGAAGCAGACGGCGATGATTGGGCATTTCAAAATTATCCTCATGGAGCAGACTATGCTTATGAGTTAACATTATCAACCCAGAGGAATCTATATGTGGACACTTGTGATCCTCTAACAGACTTTGATACCATTTTAGCTATAAAAGATGCATGTGGCAATGATGTCTCTCTGACCGAATTTGATGATGGAGCACAAGATTTTTGTCCTGAATCAGGCATACCAGACACTCCCTGGTATGCTAGTATCATTGACAGTATTACTCTTTCCGCAGGTACTTATTATATTGTTGTAGATGGATATAGTGGTGGAACAGGAGATTACAAGATCGCAGTGGGTACCTTGCCTGAGATCATTAGTTCTACAATAGCATCAGACGATAGTTACCTTGAGGTCCATTTTAGTGAGGGTATGTATACTGATGCAACGGGTAACGGAGCGCTTGAAGTATCTGATTTTGAGATATCATTTGATCAAAATGGCGGAACTGCGGATGGGGTAACTATTAATTATTTAAGCAATACTTCAGGTGGCTCATTGGAAGGGGGAGAAGATACGGTCCGTTTTGTTATAGATGTACAGGGTGAGTCAACTGGAAATGAATTAGTGACAATTCGCCCGCTAACAAATGCTTCCATCTTTAATTCTTTTGGGATTGGCCTTTTGAGAAGTGCAGATATCACTCAACAATTATCCGACCAACTGGTACCATTCTTGGCTTCATCAACCCCAGATAATGGTTCGATAGAAATTGCTACATATTCTGATATCACATTAGAATTCTCTGAACCGATCCAAAATAATAATGGATCAAATATAAATAATGCTAACTCTGAAAATTCAATACTTATAAAAAATGCAGATACGGGTGAAGATCTTGGCTATTCAATAAGCACAGCTAATAATACAGACTTTACAATTGATCCAGATGAAGATCTACCAGAATATGCTTATATACAGATCATTTTATCAAATATTCAAGATTCATTTGGTAATGCCCTTGTCAATGATACTATCCAATTTCAAACAGCGGATGAATCACCACCATTAGTTCAGTCAAGCGATCTGGTATCTACAAATGAATATGTTATTATTTCATTTAGTGAAGGTGTTTATTCAACCAATAGTGGAACAGGCGGTATAGAGTTATCAGACCTAAGCTACAATTTTGAGTCAAATAGTGGCAACTGCGAATCTGCGTCCATATTAGGCTTAAATAATTTTACAGGTTCCCTTTTGACTGGTGGAGAATCTACCATACATGTATTCGTTCAATTAGATGGCTCACCATCTGGTTCAGAAACAATTGTACTGGCACCAGCAGATGGTTCATCTATCTATGATCAAGCTGGTAACCCTATGCATCCTTCCAGTACCACAGGAACATTACTTTTCAATGCATCAGCTTCTATCCTTAATTATACTTTATCAGATAGTAATGAATATGTGGATATTACATTCTCCAATGGTGTCTACGGCAATTCGTCACAGTCGGAAATCGTAAATGTGCCAGACGTGCAAGTACAACTGAATTCTAATAGTGGAAATGCAACAAGTGTAACAGTCACAGATATTACGACAAATTCAGGTACAGATCTTTCTGGAGGTGAAGAGACGATAAGGATTCATTTAAGTTTTAATGATCTTCCATCAGGAGTTGAGACAATAATGGTCGCTCCATCTGGCGAGGATCAAATATTTAATTCTGCGGGTGTTCTGATCCCTCAATCTGAAAATACAGGGCTGATACCATTAAATGACCAATTGCCTCCTAGCGGTGATTCAGATGCCGAAGATGGTGCTATAAATGTAGATCAGAGTGATTCCTTATCTATGACATTCACCGATGATCTTTATGACCCTGAAACAGGAGAATTAGTAACTCTATCTGATCTAGAAGCATTTGTGATACTGCGCTCCGGCGATAGTACTGGTGCTGATATACCATTTGAACTTATCATGGAAGGAAGCCCGCCAACACTTTATGTAATCCCCGAAGAAGATTATGAAAGTGAGGATGACATATTTTTTTCATTTAATGCAGTGCTTGCCGATGAGAGCGGAAATACTGTTGAGTTTAGTTTTCAGGCATCTTTCTCTATACGCGATTATGTACCCCTTGCTGCTGATTCTTCAATATTAGCACCGGATAATTCCTATATTGATATTGAATTTAATGACCAGGTATTTGGTAATAATGATGCGACAGGCTTGATTGAGGTTAATGATATCATCGCTACTATTATTTCAAATGGAAGTGAGGTCGATAATTGCAATATTACTAGTCTGACGCTAACGGATAGTAATTTTTTAATCGGTGGAGAAACAAGTATTCGAGTCAATCTTGAGTATAATTCTACTCCGGATGGTAATGAGTATATCATATTAGAACCAACTGAAGGCGTCACATTATTTGATGAATCAGGTAATCAATTTTCAGAGACAAGTTATACTGATACTCTGCGTCTAAATGATCTACTACCACCAAGTGTGGATACCATATCTGTGCCAATTGATTCTTTTATCGTATTAATGCAAAATACACCATTAACATTTAATTTCAATGAACAGATAGATTCTCTCCAATTTACAGTTATATCTGGTGCTATTGATTCAGTCAGTTTTGACTCAACTCGTTTTGATTCATCTATACAGATAATTTTAAAGCCCCCATTTGCTAGTTATGATTCAATCACCGTTAATTTTTCTTATCTTGAAGACCAGGCAGGACTATCTACTGTAGATATCGCATATACATATATAACTCCAATACTTGGAGACTATGATCTGGATTCGGCAATAACTTATAATGACCTCATGGATCTAGTTGAGAATTGGGAAGCAGAGAATTATAATTATGAATTAGCTCCTGTTGTGGGGACTGCTCCTCATTTCATTTCTTTCCCAAACAGTAAATTTGATATTGAAGATGGAATGGCATTCATGCAAATGTGGTCTTGGTACCAAAAAGAATTCGGGGAGATCAATACAGATACCGTACAAGTTGGTCGCCCTCTTGATATTTTAAAGAATAAGAATAATATATATATTATTCTAAATGACTCGGTCGCTTCCGGACAAATACAACTAGCATATGATATAGGTACAACCCCGGTCCAATTTTCACAGCGCGTAACAAGGGAAAAAGAATTGTTCCTAAATAGTCATTTTTCTGATAAAGGATTTTCAATGATAGAATTTGCTAGAACGGGTATTTTAGCAAAAGATACTTTACAATTTGTCATTGAAGATGCTGCAGAATTGAGACTTTCATATAACTTTACTAGCCATGAACAAGCTAGCGTTCAGAGAGGGTATGTTCACATTAATCATGACCCTATTCCATCTAAGGTTGCTCTCTATCCAGCCTATCCAAATCCATTTAACCCTGTTACAACTCTACGATTTGATATCCCCAACTCAGATATTAGTCAAAAAGTATTATTATTGATCTTTGATATAAATGGCAGGCAAGTTGAGTCATTAGTTAATGGCTCTAAACTTCCAGGTGCTTATCAAATACAGTGGCATGCAGACCAATTTGCATCAGGAATGTATTTTGCAAAACTTATTTCCGGCGGAATAGTAAAAACGCAAAAGATCATACTATTAAAGTAGGTAGCTTTGCTTCATTGCTTCAAACTAGGAACAACTATTACATTTGGTATCAAATGAAAAATCTATTAACAACAAACCAGCTTCGTGAAAAATACGACCCTGAATCTATTTTAAAAGATATCGATAAGACCTTTGAAGCAAATTTTGAAAAACTAATATCCTCTTTAACTCATAAGGATTGTCCTCTCAATAAATACGATCAAGATATACAGATATCCTTTTTAGACTCAGAGCCAAATGATAGTGATGACCTTGTCAAGAAAGTTGCTTCTCTTTTAAAAGATACAATTTATTTCATGACCCTATCAAAAAAAGATAGGACCAAGGTTACTCAAAAGATGCGAGCCTATTATTCAGATATGGTAAAAAACCAACTTTACCGCATTGAGCAATTACTTGATGACCCGGAAATAGGATCACCAAAACATATTAATGACCCTAGTCCAAAGCATAAGGGGATGGCACAAGTATTTCAGATCCTTACACTTGTGCAAAGTACACTCCAACTTGAAAATGATTATCGCAGAGATCTGGCTAGATCTGGTTATCTCACTGGGTTACAGATATCAATGGGAAATTTCTTTGTTTTTCTAAATAAATTGGGAATGAATCAGAAAGATCAGATCACATTGGTACAACATTTGTTTGATGATTTTAAAGTAGATTGGGAAGAGGGAGATAGAGAAAATATAAGACTTTCCTTACAAAACCCTGCCTTAGAGTATCATAAAATGACACATGAAGATCTACAAAAGACCTCTGGTACGCTTTTTTCAAATAAGGTCAATGATAGTATTCTATCAAACTTAACTGAGCAAGCTATCATATTAAAAAAGAGAATAAGACGGTTCTGATTATAGCATGAACGATCCTGTCGTAATTGAACCTTTATCTTCACTCTGGTTGACCGGGATAGCAGTGTCAATTATAATATCTGTTATGATCGTTCAGGTCGGAGTTCGAATCCCTCCAGATAAAAGACGTATTTTGATGTTATCTATAGGTGTTTTTATCCTTGGCATAGAGACTTGGCAGCAGTTCTATTTTTCCCATTTAGGTGTTTGGACCGTTGAAAAGTCTCTCCCCATACATCTATGTGGTATTTCAGCGATCATCGCTGGTATTATGATGATAAAAGCAAATCAAAATGGATTTGAATTCTTAGCTCTGATCGGCTCTCCTGGGGCTTTACATGCAATACTTACGCCTCAATTAAATCATGGTTATGATATATTACTTGTTTACAAATATTATATTAGTCATACAGCCATTATCCTTATACCTTTGTTCCTTGCTATTGTGCAGGGTTATAGGGTTAGAAAATCAGCTTGGCTAAAGGTTATGATCATGGTTCAAGTTTTGATCATATTTATTGGTACCGCTAATTATTTGTTTCATTCAAACTATATGTATCTGGCTGCAAGACCTTTGGTAGATAATCCCATGATCGTTGGTGAGTGGCCATGGTATATTATCGGTTTTGAATTTCTTGGTCTCATTCATATTCTTATATTTTATTTTGGATATCGTAAGATGAGACCGCTGCCTTTCTGATATGATAAAATAAATTTATTTTCTATCCTCATTAATCAGTTTTTCATTCATAATGAACCAGATCAAAGAAAATTTTTTAATAGACTCAGAAACTATCTTTTTGAACCATGGTTCATATGGCGCATGTCCTAGACCTGTGTTCGAAGAATATCAAAAATGGCAGAGAATGCTTGAAATCCAACCAGTTCGTTTTCAAACTGAAACTGTATATTCTGCTTTAAAAGATTCAAGAGTTGCCTTGGGAGAATTTGTTGGCTGCGAAGAGGGTGAACTATTATTCTTTCAAAATCCTACTACTGCGATCTCAAATGTGATCTATAATTTAGAACTGAAAAGTGAAGATGAAATTCTAATGACCGATCATGAATATGGTGCGCTGGTCAGGGCATGGAATGCATTGGGAAGAAGAACAGGTGCCAATATTATACAACAAAATATTCCAACAAACCTTGTCACAGAAGAAGATTTTATTAATGCTTTTTGGAAAGGAGTTACTGAAAAAACAAAAGTAATCTTTATTTCTCAAATTACTAGTCCAACAGCATTGATATTCCCAATAAAAAAGATAATTAAAAGAGCAAAAGAAAAAGGGATACTAACCATTGTTGATGGAGCTCATGTTCCTGGACAGCTTGACCTCAAGATCAATGATCTCGGTTGTGACTTTTATACAGGAGCGCTTCATAAATGGTTATGTGCTCCTAAAGGAACTTCATTTCTATTTGTAAAAAAAGAGCACCATTCATGGATGAAACCGGTTATTTATAGTTGGGGAAAAAATGGTGATGACCCAGGCCCTACAGAATTCCTTCAGGATTTTCAATGGCAAGGTACTAGAGATATGTCTTCCTTTTTAACAATTCCAAAAGCAATAGAATTTTATCATGAATGCATTAAACCTTTGCAGGAAAAATGTCGTCAAATCAATCTTGAAGCATATTCAAAGTTCCAAGTTGCACTTGGTACATCACCATTATCAGAAGGAGCTGGCTGGATAGGTCAAATGGTCTCGCACCCGCTTCCAATCGATATGCCTGAGGATCTCAAAAAAATCCTCTTAGATGATCATAAGATTGAAATTCCTATTTTCGAATGGAAAGGGCTAAACCTGATCAGAATTTCCATTCAGATATATAATACTAAAAAAGATGTAGAATCTTTAATGAGTGCATTAGCATCTCTTAATTAAATTTATATTACATATAGATGAAATATTTATTGATACTACAGCTTCTTGTTTCGGTCGCGTATTCGCAGCGGGTGCAACTTTTTACCAGGACAGATGATATCTTTACTTCCTCAAATCACTTTACACTAAAGAATAGAAAGGTCATTTTTTGGGAAGATGATGTTGTACTCATGACCGTGCCTATAAAAAATCTTGTTGAGGTCCGCTATGCTGAAAAATCTTATTCTTATATAGGAACGCCATGCGTATTTATCGGATCATTAATGCTTGCCACAACTGCAGTGCTTGGTGCAGCTGGTCATCTAGAGTCATCTTTCATGTCTGAAGAAGAATTAATTATAGCCGTCGGTGGGGGTGTAACCCTATACTATCTTGGTAAATTATTGAAGCTTATTGGTGCACGTTTTGGAAGCGACATTGTCTATGAAGATTTTGACCGCTTAGATACATCGACCAAGACCCTCGTACTTGAGTCTATCAGTCTAGATATGCAGAAAAAAGAGAAACAAAGTCAATTTATGCATGGTCCTGAGGGTAGAAAAACAGGCTTGAAATTATCCTGGGAAGGGAAAAAACCTTGGAAAAAGAAATATAAGCCCAAAAGAAAGATCATTCGATTTTCTTTCTTCTAGATAGGTAATTATGCAGTGCATCCTTACTGCGCTGAAAGCAGAGTCTGATCCAATAATAAAACATTTTGGTCTTAAAAGATCCAATTCATTTGATTTTCCTGTTTTTGAAGATCAAACCAAAGATCTTTTTTTGATTGGTCTTGGTGTTGGAAAGAGAAAGATTGAATCGCGAATAAAAAACTTTATTAAAAGTGGTAAATATTCTTATGTACAGTTCATAAATATTGGAATCGCAGGTTCAAATAAAGACTATTCAGAAATAGGCGACTTGTTATTGATAAATAAGATCATCGATGAAAGTTCTAATCTTTCTTATTACCCAGATATTCTTATCGATCATAAAATGGTGGAAGGTGCTTTAACAACTGTAGAAAAAGTAGCTGACGATATAAATAGTCACCATGATTCTTTAGTGGATATGGAGGCATCAGAGATCTTTAAGGTATGTTCAAGGATAACCCCTATACATCATATAGCATTTATAAAAATTGTATCAGACCATATGCAGTTTGAACAGGTAAAATTGACTGGTAATGTGATCTCGTCATTAATAACTACAAAACTTGAGGTCATTAAAACATTCTTAGAAAACTTTAATAGTTTATTAAAAAATGATCAGCCAATTCTATCTCAAATTGATCTGGATTGGATCCACAATAATAAAAGACAATTATTATTAACAGAGACCCAAACAAAACAATTAACTGACAAAACAAAATACTACAGGCTTAAAAATAATAAATTGCCACTCCCAGATCAAATATTAATTAAGCCCGAATCGAAAGTTGTACGAAAAAGAATATTTACTGATATCTGTGAAACACTTACAAAATAACTTCTCTCATCTATACATTGAGAAGAATGTAGAGAGCTATCCCTTAACTAATCTGGCAATAGAGAGTTTTCCTAAGGCAACTATTATTTGGATAGACCATTATAAAGATATCTTTAATCGAGGAGGTCAAGATTTTCAGAATCAGAAGGCTACAATGAAACTTATTTTAGCTAAAAAAAGACCACCTTTTCTTTACCCGGCATCAGATATGGTTCAAGAATTTGGTACGCCTAATGCATACTACAACACACCAGTTTTAAATTGTCTATATAATTGTGAATATTGTTTCTTACAGGGTATGTATCCCTCTGGAAATCTGGTGGTATTTGTTAATGAAGATGATCTAAAAAATGCTATTGACATGCAACTAAATGATTTAAATGACCCTCTAAAGCCTACAGTCGTATCGGTTTCATATAATACGGACCTTTTAGCTATGGAGAATATCCTACCTCTTACAAAGAGTTGGATCAAATATGCTAGTACTAAAAATAACCTTAAGATCGAAATACGTACTAAGAGTGCACTTATTTCGGCTATTAAGAATCTTAATGCTGTCGATAATGTTATTTTAAGTTGGACGCTATCACCCGAATTAATTTGCGAACGTTATGAATACACTGCTCCACCGCTTGATAGAAGAATAAAAGCAGTGAGGCAAGCTATAGATATTGGATGGCCCGTGAGGCTCTGTTTTGATCCTGTGCTTTTGATTGATAATTGGTATGAGGTATATACCGGCTTTTTTGACCAAGTATTTTCAAAGATAAACGTAAACAGAGTAACAGATGTCACTTTAGGAGTTTTTAGAATGAATAAAGATTATTTTAAACGAATACGAAAACGTGATACAAGGTCAGATATTTATTATATGGATTATTCTGTAGAGGGAAATACTATGGTTGTAAACAGGGAGGAAAGGGTCGATGCATTGAATCAATTGTCATTGTATCTTAATAAATTTATTGAAAACAAAAAAATTCTAGTTTGGAAGTAAGGATTTCATAATTTGTAAATTAAGAAAAAGTATTGACCCAATAATAAATAGAATATTATGAACCTAAAACTCATTGTTTTTATAATCGCAATTGTTTTCATTGTTGGCTCATTAGTGCTCGCTCTGTGGTACAGGATGAATGAGGATAACAGTGATTAGACAATTACTTTTCGCTCTACCATTAACATATGTGATCTTCGCGCAGCATGGAGACTTTGACCTTCCTGACCTCAATCCTGCATCGGACACCTACGATCAGATCATTGGTCCTGATGATTATCTTGATGACATTTGTATAGTTTATTTTGGACATGAATATTGAGGTGTGTGTAGAAGCAGGTTTGGCTTCTTGAATACTGTATACAATGATCTTTTGGCTATGGGAGTAGATGATCTCGGAATTATTGGTGTGGGAAAGGATGAGTATACCAGTAGTCTAGAAGGAATGATAAATGAGCGAACCCTACCTTGGGTATCAGACATTGAAGAAGAGGGTTACCCAGTATGGGAAGACTATGGTGCAGTACAAAGAAGTACCTATTTTCTCGATAGAGAAGGTAACCTCATATACCAGTTCAACATTACCACACTAGACCCCACTGACCCTGAGGACTATAATTACTTAATTAATTTAATACTCGACTATCGGGCTGATAATGGTCCAAGTGTTATAAGAGTAGCACAGGATTTCTCTAGTATACAGGATGCTATAGATAATGCATTTGATGGTGACATCGTGCTTGTAGACCCAGGGACATATATCGGTAATATCAATTTTTTAGATAAGAGTATCACTCTTGCCACACTTATATACAGTGGATTTAGACCTGATGAGATCGAAAATTCTATTTTAGATGGTGGTGGTGCAGGCCCTGTAGTTACTATCAATGACGGTCAGGATCAGTCTACTATTTTACTAGGGTTTGAAATAACAAATGGTAGTGCAGAAGAGTATGGTGGTGGTATTTTGATCGAGGATTCTAGCCCTACAATAGACAGAAATATAATTCATAATAATCATGCGGGTTCTTGTGGAGGTGCAGGAGGAGGTATCGCGGTCATTGGCGAGTCCTATCCTCATATTTTTGGAAATACCTTTTACGGTAATATTGTTTCGGGTGATTGTGATTGTGAATGTTATTTTGGAGGGGGATTATTTGTTGATACTCCATCTTGGCCTGTGGTGGGCGGTTCTATTACACTAGGTAATACATTTTATGATAACTATTCTGATCTCGGGTCTCAAATTTTTAGAGATCACACGCAAGACACTTCAACATGGACACCTATATATGCCCATCATAATTATTTTCAAGCTTGTCCTCCTGATTCTCTAGATGTTTATCCATTAAATGGTTGGGATCTAGAAAATTGTCATACAATCGATAATGCAAATATAGATACTCCGCTTCCAAGTGAGGATTTTTATGTACACCCTATCTTTCCAAATCCTTTCAATCCACTGGCAAATATAAAAGTAGATCTAAATTATTCGGGTATCATTGATATTGTTATATCTGACATCATTGGCAGGATTGTTTTATCTGATAAAATGGAACTTAGTGCTGGAACTCATCAATTTGAATGGGACGCATCTAAACTTTCAAGCGGTATCTATTTTATTAGATTAAGTTATGGTACCCATATCAAGACACAGAAGGCTTTACTTGTTAAATAGGCTATTCCTTTATACGATCATATCCATAGTATATGGTTCTGAGATTCATGATAAGCAGATAAATAAATCGTTTATTATGTTTGCAGGGGCAAAGTTTAACCTCGTACAAAATGGTGACTCTCCAAACCGTTATATATGGTTGCATGGAGATGAGCAAACTGCTAGGATGGCCCTTGAGTATCATATAGGCCTTTATAATGGGCTTGCATTTTTCATAGAGAGTGAGACAAGAGAAATCCCTTTCAAGTCTACCATTGTAGATCCTAATAGGATCTTTTCTAGAGATGGTGCTTATTATGCTTTAAGAAAATTCAAACCTGGCTGGCAACCTGGAACCCTTAAAATGGCATTAGATGAGATAGATAGAGAAAGGGAGAGTTTTCTTGATATACTAATGCCCAATAAAAATGGTTTACTTATTTCCCTACATAATAACTTTCGAGGATATAACGTTCATAAGGAAAAAGGAAACAGTCAGCGTATATCTATTAAAAAAAATGAGAATCCACGTGATTTCATTATTTGTACAAATAGTAGTGACTTTGAAATTCTTGTATCTAGCCCGTATAATGTAGTGCTGCAGAATGAGCTTCCTGAAAGGGACGATGGTAGTTTATCATGGGAGGCATTGAGGAGGAATGTGAGGTATTTAAATATAGAAACAAGATTAGGCTATCTATCAAAGCAGAAGGCAATGCTAAAATATATAGAGGATAATCTTAATTAGATCAATGGCAAGTTATATACAACAGTTAATAAGATGGATGCCGCTGATACTATTTATACTATTACTGATGGTTGATAGAGATAATAACCTTCATGTTATTGGGTATATTATATTACTTCTTTCTTATACTGGAATTTTGGTTCTTAGAGTGCTCTATGCAAAAGAAGAATGGCACAATGAATACAACAAAGATATGGATGAGCATGGAAAGCCAATTGAAAAAATGAGCGACTATAAAGATCAATTAAATCTAAAAAATGAGACTGATAGAGAAAGCTAAAGGTTTTCTTTTTGATTTGGATGGAGTTTTCATTCAGTCTGGGAAACCTTTGCCAGGTGCCATTGATGCGTTAGCATCTTTACGTGCATTAAATATTCCTTTTAGATTTTTGACCAATACTACCACTCAAAGTAGAAAGACTCTACAAAGTACGTTAAAAAGCATTGGTCTAAATTGTGATGAGGAAGAGATATTTTCTGCTGGTTTTTCAGGGGTCCAGGCTATTAAGGCAATGGGATATCCAACCTGCAGTTATTACATAACAGATGATCTAAAAAAAGATTATCTAATCTTTGAGGAAGACATAGAGAAACCTGAGGTTATTATTGTTGGAGATTATGAAGACTGGAATTTTAAAAAGCTTAACCAGGCTTTTCAATATGTGATGAGTGGTTCAAGAATTCTTGCGCTTCATATGGGTAAATATTATAGGGTTGATTCTGGTTTAAGAATTGATGCTGGTGCTTTTGTAGCAGCTTTAGAATTTGCGACCAATAAAAAAGCAAAAATTGTTGGAAAGCCAAACAAGGAATTTTTTAACAGTGCTTTAAATGATATGGGATTTGGGCCAAAAGAAGTCGTAATGTTTGGGGATGACCTAATAAATGATATAAGCGGTGCGCAAGAGCTTGATATTCCTGGTATTTTAGTAAAAACGGGTAAGTATCATGAAGGTATGCTAGAATCAAGTAGTATCATACCAAATGGATTTTTAGAATCCATAGCAGAGTTACCTAAAATAATAAGCAATGGGGAGCAATTATGAAACATGTTGATGTAAAAAGCTTTTTGATAGGGGTATTATTTACTTTACTGGTTTTTGTATCAATTGGAGCGGAGGATGGAGAATCTATTGATGGTAACCTTGGTGATATTGTGGTGAATTCAATTACAATTAGAGATGACGGACATGGTGGGTTTATAACCGCATACAATCAAGATCAGAAAAGAACCCTATACCTTGGAACTGGTAAGGATGAAAATGGATATGTACAGACATACAATAAGTATGAAGAGCCAACAGCATACATAGGTTCTAATACGGATATGGATGGTGTCATCGTTTTAAATGATAGGTATGGCGGACTAGGCTATACAAAGACAGGTAAAAAATGAAAATTGG
>CAJVZI010000023.1 GCA_913020665.1 uncultured bacterium
AGACAGAATCAGGAAATTCAACCGCTGGTGCGGGATTGAATATGGTGGTCACCTGATGCTTACGGGCCAGTTCCAGTCCCCGTTTCATGGTTTCCACAGGTACTTCTAGATTGGTCATAAAAACTCCGGAATTCTGAATGGCCGCTTCGGCCTTTTCAACATCCTCTGGAGAAAGCAAATCTGCAGCTCCTGGCACCACAATGATCGCGTTGTCACCCGTCACATCATCAACCATGATATCGGCAGCACCGGTATCTTTTTCTTCAGTCTGAAAGACAAAATCCGTGTTGACTCCTTCGTCTGAATAAAGATCAAGTGCCATTTGACCAAAGGGATCCTTTCCCAGCATGGCAATGAAGTGAACCTCGGCTCCGGCTCTTCTTGCGGCTATCACTTGGTTAGAGCCTTTTCCTCCAGGCCCCAGTTTGAATGACTTGCCAATCAGCGTCTGGCCTTTGACCGGCATCCGGTCGTTCCTGAAAGTCAGGTCTGCCACAAATACTCCGAGAATCACTATCGGTTTCATTGAATTCTCCTTTTGGATATTTACTCAAAAGAAAAAGGGCGAACCTAATAAAAGATCCGCCCTTTGATGTATTTGGTAATTTAATTGTTACCCTAAGGTAAACTATTAACTTACTGCCGCCGCTGTTAAGATACCAAGTTTAGTTTCTGTAACTGTTGCCGAACTAATAGTGGCAGTAACGTTACCTGCACCGTTAAGTGCTCTGATGGCATCTCTTAAAGTGTTTCCACTTACTAGATCACCTAATGCATCAGCTCTTACCATGTAAGTCTTTTGAGTGTTTGAGTCTGCTAATGGACCTTCACCTAAGATGTTAATGTAAGAACCTATTGTTTGTCTCGCCAATTCTAAACCTGCTGTGTTAGAGTTTGCCGCTGGATCGCCAGTCTCGGCGTTCATTGCGTTGATGAAGTCTACTGTGAAAAAAGCAACTTCAACACCTTCGTAATCTTCTTCAATCGCCTTAAAGTCTACAAAGTCAGGATCTTTATACGATCCAAAGTGTTGTTTGACCATATCTTTATTTGAGTGTTCAGTTGGTTTGTCTTCAGAATAACGTTTCGTTTCTTTAACGTAACCTTTTCTAATTCTGAAAGGAAGGGTCAGGAATTAATATTGAACTATTTTGAAAATTTATTTTCATCACAAGTAGATGTTACAGTAATTACAAAACATGAATATAAATCCGATTCTATTTCTACTTCCTCTGGTCTTTATGATTTTGAAGTAAATGGCCTTATCATTAAAGCAAGATTTTCTTTTGTCTTTTTAAAAATAGAAGAAGATTGGAAGATCTTAACACATCACTCCTCTGTATTGCCTAATGAAGATAAAACCCAATAAAAATTTGGAAAAGCAAATGAAAAAGGTTGTTGAAAGATTCTATCTTTGGATGAGTTGACTTTAGTTTTAAGCATCTGATGAAAATAAATCAAAAAGCCTCTTACAAGAGGCTTTTTTGATTTTATAAGAAAAAGTAATTTCAATTATACTTTTGAATCATATATCGCTAATATCATGAAGCCCCGTCTAAGATTTGCACCAAGCCCTACAGGACAATTACACCTTGGGGGAGCTAGGACTGCTTTATCAAATTATTTATACGCCAAGAAAAATGGCGGACAATTTTTAGTAAGGATCGAAGACACAGATATAGAACGCTCAAAAAAGGAACATATAGATCAAATTTGTAATTCATTACAGTGGCTGGGGCTGAATTGGGATGAAGAGTTGGTCTATCAGTCTAAGCGCAGGGAATATTATAGTAATTCATTAGAAGATCTATTATCATGTGGAAAAGCATACAGGTGTTTTGCATCAAAAGAAGAATTAGATCAGATTCGCAAAGAGACCGGTTCCTATCATTACAATGGTCTATGGAGAAATAAAAGTGATGATGATATTAATAGAGAGTTAGAAAAAAAGACGCCTTTTACAATCCGAATAAAATCTCCTAATGAAGGGCATACGGTCTTTGATGATATGATATATGGTAGCATCTCTATATCTAACTCAGAGATTGATGATTTTATTATTTCAAGATCGGACGGCAGCCCAGTGTATAATTTTACCAATGTAATTGACGACCAAAGTATGAAGATAACTCATGTGGTTAGAGGTGAGGACCATATATCCAATACCCCCAAGCAGATTCTCATTTACAAGGCATTTAACTGGGAGCCTCCAATTTTTGCACACTTACCTATGATCTTAGGCGAAGATAAAAAGAGATTAAGTAAACGGCATGGTGCAACTGGAGTCCAGTCATACCGTGATGAGGGTTTTCAGCCAGAGGCTCTTTTAAATTACCTAGCTCTATTGGGATGGAACCCAGGAACAGAAGAAGAAATAATGGATCTAGAGCAATTGGTATCAAAGTTTGATATTTTTAGGGTTCAAAAAAAAGCGGCGGTATTTGATCAAAAAAAATTGAATTGGGTCAGTTCACAGCATTTGGCTTTGCAAAATGATCAAGATATCTTAGATCGAATAAGGCTTATAAATACTGAATGGGGGATAAAAAAAGATAACTCCTTCTGCCTTTCTGTTGTAAGTATTGTGAAGACCCGTTCAAGATCCTTGGTAGACCTTATTGATCAGGCAGGCTACTTTTTCAGTGACCCTTCCCGGTTCAATGAAAATGATGTACAAAAAACATGGAAAGAGGATTCTCAGGGCATTCTAGAAGAAATAATACAAATGCTTGGCACTGTTGATGATTGGACTGCTAATAAACTTGAATTAATCTTTAAAAAATATATGGAAAATAATGGGTATGGTTTTGGAAAAGTAATGAAACCAGTAAGATTAGGATTGTGTGGTAACTTACAAGGTCCGTCACTATTTGACATAATGGAAATATTAGGAAAAGAATTGGTTATAAAGCGCATAAATTACATAATAAATGAATTTTAAGATATGAGTGAAAGTAATACAGTAATAAATAATTTCATCCAAAAGATCATTGATGAGGATAACCTTTCAGATAAATGGGGTAACCGTGTTCATACTCGATTTCCACCAGAGCCTAATGGATATTTGCATATCGGACATGCAAAATCTATTTGTCTTAATTTTGGTCTTGCCGAAAAAAATAATGGAAAATGCAACCTTAGGTTTGATGATACTAATCCAGTAAAAGAAGAAGATGAGTATGTAAGGTCTATCATTGAAGATGTAAAGTGGCTAGGTTTTAATTGGGAAGATAGATTGTACTATGCATCAGATTATTTTGATCATATGTACAACCATGCATTAACCCTTATCCAAAATGGTGATGCATTCGTTTGTGACCAGAGCTCAGATCAAATGAAAGACTGTAGAGGTACGCTTAAGCAACCGGGACAAGAGAGTCCTAGTCGTAATAGAAGTGTAGATGAAAATCTTCAATTATTTCAAAAGATGAGGAATGGTGATTTCTCAGATGGTTCAAAAACTCTGAGAGCTAAAATAGATATGTCTCATCCGAATCTAAATATGAGAGACCCAGTTATTTATAGGATATTGCATGCCTCTCATCATAGAACAGGAGATAAGTGGTGTATTTATCCTATGTATGACTGGGCCCATGGGTTAGAGGACTCCATTGAGAAGATCACTCATTCCATATGTACCCTTGAATTTGAAGATCATCGCCCTCTATATGATTGGTACTTACAAAAACTAGGCGTTTATCACCCGCAGCAGATTGAGTTTGCAAGGTTGAACCTTAATTTTACTGTAGTAAGTAAGAGAAAGTTGAAAAAGCTGGTCGATGAAAAACATGTGGATGGGTGGGACGATCCACGGATGCCAACACTTTCTGGATTACGTCGGAGAGGATATACTCCATTATCAATACGTAATTTTGCAGAAGGGGTAGGAGTTACAAAGCGTGACTCAATTATTGATGTTGTAAGGCTGGAAAATTCACTAAGAGAAGAATTAAATAAGACAGCGCCACGAGTACTTGGAGTATTAGATCCACTCAAAGTAGTTATTACAAATTACCCAGAAAATAAAACTGAAATGCTTAAAGCGATCAATAACCCTGAGGATGAAAATGCAGGATCAAGGGAAATTCCATTTTCGAGAGAACTTTATATTGAAAAGAATGATTTTATGGAAGATCCACCAAGAAAGTTTTTCCGTCTTGGTCCTGGAAGAGAAGTTCGATTAAGGTACGCTTATTTCGTGACCTGTACGGACATTGTTAAAGATGAAAATGGAACTATAATAGAGATACATTGTCGATATGATCCCGAGACCAAAGGAGGTAATGCCCCAGATGGTAGGAAGGTAAAGGGAACCATACATTGGGTAAGTGCAGAGCATGCTGTTGAGGCTGAGGTTAGACTCTATGACCGTCTTTTCAAAAAAGAAAATCCAGAAGAGGGCGGCAACTTTTTAGATGCTCTTAATCCAGAGTCATGTAAACTGTTGCCAGGCGCCAAATTAGAGCCATTATTATCAAATCCAGAGTCAATTACGTATCAGTTTGAGCGTTTAGGATATTTTAAAAAAGATGATATCTTTTCATCTAATGGGAATAATGTTTTTATCCGAGTTGTATCTCTCAGGGATTCTTGGGCAAGAATGATGAAACAGAACTCAGGTCAGTAACACATTTAAATTGGGTTGGATTAAACCAATGATTACCCCTAACTTGAGTTGATGAAACCATTCCTACGAATGCGCAAAGTTCTCCTCTACGTGCTTTTTTTATCCTTTGGTTCTGCAAAGGAACCATATGCATATCTATATCTATTACCATTTGATAATATTCAAAATGATCCTGCAGTTGAGTGGATAGCAGCTGGTCTTAGTGATATGGTTCGCGAAGAAATGAAAAATGTATATGGTGTTCGAATAAAAACAAAAGATGAGCTTGAAACGGTCATGAATGACCGTAGCCTGATGTTGAAGCAACCTAGAGGATCTCGCAATCTGTTAGTATTAGGTAAATACAATAGGCAATTAGACAAGGTCCATGTCACTATTCAGGTGATAGATGTGGCAAACTGGGAAGAGCTTGCGAAAACACAGCTCACCGAGGTCTACACACAAGTACCAGCCTTAAATAAGGCGGTAGGTTCATCTGTCCATCAAATGGTCAAACCCTTTTTACCAAATAAGCCGAAGACCGCCATCTCTTTATTCCCAAAGTATACTGAAAAGCAAGAGATCAAAGAAAGGCATCCTGTATCAATACAGGCAGAGAAGGTTGCATCCAGTTTAGATCAGCAGATCGCTGAGTTAGAGGCATCTATGGAATTTCTTTTAGGTGCTAGAGCAAGGGATAAAGAGAGAAAAAAGAAAGAGGTATCCCGATTTGATTCTGGAGAGTGGACCATGGATTTTGATGTTGATCGTAAAATGGATGAAAATCCTGAAAATGCAGGGAATACACAGTTATTATCTGGGGTATTAGATCAACTATTGACAAATCCTTACGAAGTTGAATTACAGCGTCCAGAATTTGAATATCATGAGGATGATGAATTATATATGACCGTACGTTTTCCTGTCATCTACAGACTCAAAGATAAAATATTAAAGGATATGCTATCTGGCCTTCCGTATACCGGTCTAGAACAGGATGGTACGCTGACTATCTTTTATTTTGATAGAACTAAATTTAATTTTCCAACTCACCATGTGGATGCGATAAAATCTGGTACTTATAGAAAGATTCCAATAATGAGGATCTTTGATAAAAACCGCAATACTCTTATTTTAGTTGCAGATACGCCTGAAGAATATTGGCATACAAGGAATAGTAATAAGGTTCTTTATCTACCGCAGCATCAATTTTCACCTTTGATCGATTTTTCGGTTGGTGGATGGTCTATACAAGTAGCCATGGAAACAGTCGATATACAGGCAGTTTATGAGTTTATCCTGCCCGTTAGTGAAGTTGAATCGCTTAGTAATGTTAGTCTAAAATTTGTCAATGAAAATGATCTAAGGACATTTCTTGACCCAATTTTATGATCAGTTAATTAGATGAGGTATCAAAAATTTGATATGAGAAAATTTGCTTTTATCCTTTTATTTACTTTTACTTTTGGACAAAGATTGGATGATATCGACCTTGCAATGCAACAGCTTGAGAGTATCGTCCAAACCGCATCAAGATCATCACAGAGGGTTTTTGTAGAAGATTTTACTGGTCTACAGTGACCCTATTGTCCCTCCGCGAGTTTCGCGATTTCTGAAATGCTAGATGATTATCCAGAGACCTTGATGAATATTGAATGGCATAATCCGAGTTTTACTCCTGGAAATTCAGATTTTGATATTCCTGAGTATAGTTCAAGAGCGTCTATGTATGGTGTAGGGGGTATACCTCATACACAGTGGAACGGGGTACAAGAAACTGTCGGTGGTTATGCTAATGGAAATTGGCAGGCATTCATAGGGACGTTCACTTCACTTTATAATAGCATGGTAGGAGAGGAAACGCCGTATGAGATCAGCATAAATGGTTATGCAGGTTCAGAAGTGAGTTATGATGTGACGATATCAATGGATGCGGACATGAGTAACTCCAATCAAAAAGTTGACATTTTTGTTGTCGAAGACAATATTTGGTCCTACTGGACCGGTGCAAGCCAGTATCATAATGCAAGGAATGTAGCAAGGGACTGGCTCACCACACAGGACCTAACAATTAGTACTGCAGGAGAATCAGAAACTTTTTCAGGCACTTTTGATATGGATGAAGATTGGAATGCGGATAGCATCAAGATCATTGCAATTGTCCAAAATTATGTTTCAAAGCAGGTTTATCAGGTCACTGCGGTAAATATCAATGATATGAATCCAGATATAGATGATGATGGTATCCTAAATGGGGAAGATAATTGCATTGACATATTTAATCCAGGTCAAGAGGATTATGATAATGATCTGATAGGTGATGCATGCGACCCCTGCGATAATCTGGTTTATATACTTGGTAATTTAAATGGTGACACTGATGAGAACGGTATCCCTGTGATTGATATTATGGATGTCCTTTCATTAGTCGATTTTTTAATATTTGATGATTCATATGAATGTCAAGACCCCATATTGAATATCAATGGTGATGAATTTGTTAATGTTGTTGATGTGATAGCTCTAGTACAGTCTATACTGAACGGTGATAATTAGAAATAAATAGCTTATGTTAAAAAAATATAAACCTATTTTTTGTTTCCTAATTATTTTAAGCACTAGTTTAGCTGAAGATGATGATATAGGAAATATTATTCCAGATCTAAAAATACGATTGTTAGATGGTTCGAAGACAACTATACACGAGCTTGTTCAGGATGGGCCTCTTATGATAGATTTTTGGGCAACTTGGTGTGTAAACTGTAAAAAACTCATGAAATATCTAGACCAATACCATCAAGATTATAAAGACGATGGTTTTAAGGTGCTCATGATCAATACTGATACTCCAAGATCTATCGGGAAAGTAAAGTCCTATGTAAGAGCTCAAGATTATAAATTTCATATTGGTATGGATCCTAATAAAGTAATTTCAAAAAAACTAAATGGAATGGTCATGCCTACAATGATATTGGTGGATAAAGGTGGTGAAGTAAAGTGGCGCCACCAAGGATATATAGCAGGTGAAGAAATTCAGGCTAAGAACCAGATCACACAACTTTTGGAGAGGAATCTTGAAGAAAAAATTGAAGGGTAAAGTTTTAAATAAAGCATATTTCATTATAATAAGCTCATCATTGATTTTGGCAGATCAATTAGATATGAATGGAGCTGTAAATTCAAATTTTGGTAATAGCTATGGGTTTTATGATTTTTCTGAGAATATTTTAGATCTCAATATTTTCTATAATGACCTTCAAGGCTGGATCCAATATGAATATTCAAATCCACCTGACATTGGTTTTGCCAATAATGATATAAGAAAATTTAGACTAGAATATTCTACTGGTGACCTTGTACTTAAATTGGGCGACCTGTATGAATTTTGGGGAAGGGGTCTTCTTCTAAATCAATTCGATGATCAGGTGACCAACTTTGATAATGGTACAAGAGGAATGCTAATAGAGTATGATAACGGTATGTTTTCTGCCAGTCACATGAATGGAAATTCAAATATTTGGAATATGGGTGCAGATACGAGGACTCCTGAATTCAATAATATACATAGCATGATGGCAAACCGTATACAATACAATCGGGGACTGATGTCTTTAGGTCTAACACAATTAAGATCGAATGAAGAGCATGATGTGAACTTTGGTCCATCTGTCATGGCTAGCCATAATCTAAAGGGTGCGTATGCAACTTGGGCAGGTGGCAATGCAGATTTCTTTGTAGAATATGTAGATAAGGTTTCAACTGAGAAAGTGACCATGTTTGGGACGATACCAAATGATACTCTGATCAAAGGTCATGGTTATTATCAAAACTTTAATTTTTATCTTGGCAATTGGGGCCTTTCAACAGAGTACAAACGTTATTCTTTTGATAAAGCATATGGCGATCTATCTGCGGATGATTATGGTAATCAGATCGAATACCAGCAGATGCCTACCCTTGGGAAAGAACAAAATTCTACACTACTTGGTCGTTTGACACATAATTATAATTTTAATGACGAAAGAGGTGTGCAATTAGAATTAAATGGATCTCTCCTGGGCTTATCATTAACGGCGCAATATGCACATTTAAGTCGTAATGAAACCTGGCAGTCTGTAGGTGCTTTTGACTGGGTCGATAAGGCAATTAAAGGGTATTTGCCAAGTTCAGACATTTCTGCATTACCCTACTGGGAGAACTATCAAGAAGTAAGTGGTTATGCTTTTAATGATAAACTTTATTTTAAACTTGGCAGGGGTTCAAATAAAGAGATACTAAAGACCATCAGGTATTTTGAGGGTACACAGGTTGATATCTCATCTATAGATACTTCTCTAGCGTGGGTATATGATACACTTGTATGGAATGACGAGACATATTATGACTCAACAGAGGTAGAGCTTTACGATACCAATTATACCTCGCCATTTAATGTCGAATCAAAATTATGGCAGCAAAGTAAAGCATTTACTATTCCCATGGAGGTAAATTATATTTTTGATAATGGTTATACTGTTGGGATTGGTTTTCAATACCAAGAAAGAGAGAAGGTTAATAGATCAATGGGCAATGCCACGACGTTTAACGCTAGTGATTCTTCTTGGAACATGTATGACCCTGATGATTACTCAAATACCTATGATGAAACCACTAGCCAGCTTGCTAACTCTGATGGAACTGTAAAAACACAGTATAATCGTTTGGTTTATCTCTCTATTAGTAAGGCCCCTAAATGGTCTTTTACCATTACCCATGATATGACAAATGCATATGAGGCGAGTACTGCCTATGACCCATATTATAATCCACTTGAAGCATTGATCTCTGGGGATTTGAAATATTTTACTGGCAAGAGGAATAATATTGATCCACCTAGCTGGATACAAAATCGTTGGGTATCCATTGAGTTTGCCTACAACATAACGTCATCTCAAAGGATATCGGTCATGTATGGATCGATACAAGGAGGTCTCTTTTGTAGTAATGGTGTTTGCAGGTTAATACCACCATTTAATGATGGGGTTAAGATAAGTTATAGTGCAAGCTTCTAATTCTTGTAATTTGTGCAGGTGGATTATTAGAATTGCATGCCATTTTTAAAAGAATTCAAACAAAGATAGCTAAAAATGAATAAAATATATTACTTACTATTGATAACATTACCATTTGCACAACAATTAGATCCTGTTGATGTTGCTTTAGATGAACTTCGAACGGTTGTAGAAACTGCCTCTAGATCAAATCAGCGTGTTTTTGTAGATGATTTTACTGGATTGCTATGACCATACTGTCCTTCTGCGAGTTTCGCAATTTCAGAAATGTTAGACGAATTTCCTGGTACGCTTATCAGCACGGAATGGCACTCTCCTGGTTATACACCTGGTGACTCTGATTTTGAAGAGTGCTATTATTACGACAATTTTGGAGGCTGCTATGGTGCAAGAGGGAACCTGTTTAATGTAGGAGGTATCCCGCATACGGAGTGGAATGGAGAATATGATCTCACTGGTGGATGGGCCAATGGTAACTGGGAACCGGCGTATGACTATTTCATCGGATTTTACAACCAGCTAATAGGATCAGAAACGCCTTATGATATTGTAATCAATGGTTTTAAAGATGGCTTAACAGTTAATTATGATATAACTGTCTCTATGGATGATGATCATTCTAGTCAAAACCAGAAGGTTGAGATCATTGTTGTAGAGGATAAGATCATGTCTTACTGGACTGGGGCCAGTGAATATCATAATGCTAGAAACGTGGCAAGATATTGGATCTCAACTGAAGATCTGGATATAAGCTCTGCTGGTGAATCACAGACATTCTCTGGCTCATTTGAGATTGATGAAGAGGCATGGAATCCAGACAGTGTTAAAATTATCTCAATGGTTCAAAATTATGGTAATTATCATGTGCACCAGGTCCAAGAGTTAAATGTCAATGAATTTGATACTGACCAAGATGGTATAATGAATAATGAGGATAACTGTTTGTCAGAGTACAACCCTGAACAGGAAGATATTGATGGAGACGGGATGGGTGATGCATGCGATCCCTGTGATAACGCAAATATTTTTGTTCCTGGTAATGTAAGCGGAGATCTCTGGTATTATGATGATACTAGTCTAGAACCAACGGTGCTTGTAGATGTCTTTGATGTTTTGCTTCTTGCAGAGATCGTGGAACTAGCAGACGAAGAGAGCTGTGGATATGAAGCAGGGGACATGACAGGTGAAGGAGATGTAAATATAATTGATGTTATCGCTCTTGCATCATTCATAATGGAAGGTGCATTCTAGTTTTTAATTATACTTTCGATCATTAATAAAAAAGGCGGTTATTTCAACTGCCTTTTTTTATATCTTGTATTAGACACCAATGCTAATCTATAATAGAACACTTAATATTAAATCATTTCCTAGAAATTGTGAGGTAATTATGCGAACCAATACCTTTAATCTTATTTCCAAGGCATTTGTTCTATGTCTCTTGACCGCCTCTGCGTTTGGCCAAAGAATAGATCGCGAAGACTCAGTTAATAATGACCTACGGATGCTTGTAGAGAATGCATCGAGGTCTCAACAAGTAGTATGGGTGGAGGACTTCACTGGGCTTAACTGACCATACTGCCCAGCCGTGAGTTTCGCGCTAGATACACTTTTAAGAGAATTTCCAAATACACTAATGACCATAGAATGGCATAGTCCTGGGTTTACTCCTGGTTGGAGTGATTTTGACCTTCCGGATGTTTATGATGCAAGATCAAACCTATATGATGTTGGAGGTATACCTCATACCCAATGGAATGGAATAGAGTCTTTTGTTGGTGGTGCTTCCAATTGTGTATGGGAGTATATGTATAATGATAGGAGAAACACATATGAAGATTATGCAGTTCAAGAGAGTCCATACATAATAGAGTTACAGGGCGACCTAGTTGATTCTGATGGTAGTTCGCCAGTGTTTAATTTTGATGTGATCATTTCACTTGAAGATGATTTTAGTTCAAGTGGTACCGTGCTTGAGTTATTTGTTGCGGAAGATAGTATTATGGCATATTGGAGTGCTTGTGGTGAAGAACATAATGCTAGAAATGTAGGTCGCGCTTGGTTAACAATGGATGAAGATGACCAGGTTCCCATAACAATAAGTGGTTCAGGACAATCACAGGTGCATAGTGGTTCATTTGATGTATCAAATAGTTGGAATCATGATCGGGTAAAATTGATTGCCCTCGCCCAAAATCTAGTAACGAATGAAGTTTTTCAGGCGCAGACTGAACTTATATTGAATATTCCAACCGATAGAGATGAAGATGGCATAACTAATCTTGAAGATAATTGTCCTGATGATGCAAACCCGGGTCAAGAAGACCTGGATGGCGATGATATCGGTGATATTTGTGATCCATGTAATGGGCTTGTATATGTTTTGGGTAATGTAAATGGAGATGCAAATGAAGGCTATGACCCTATAGTAGATGTGATAGACCTACTTGCTTTATCTGATTATTTAGAAGATCCCGTTTACAATGAATGCCAGATGCTCGACCTTTTAGAAGATGGCGAGATCAACCAGTGGGACCTCATAGTGCTTGCAGATCTGATCATGAACGGAGGTTCATAAGTAATTAGATTTATCAAGTTTTAAAAAATTATTATTAAAAAAGGCAGTGGTATCACTGCCTTTTTTAATTGGATATTCCTTCCTCACATAACTATTGAGTTTTATATCGGTTTTAAATTATTATTATATAAGTATTAACTGGCAATTAACAAGAGGTAGACCATGGTTAGAACTCTCTCTATAACACTATCAATCTTTTTCATCTCCACTTTTTTACCTGCTCAGGCACTAGACCATAGACATATGGCTTTAGAGAATTTGCGTATGGTAGTAGAAAGTGCATCTCAGAGCGGTCAGAATGTTTTTGTTGAGGATTTTACTGGACTTAACTGACCATACTGTCCATCCGCGAGTTTCGCGATCGATACACTATTAAAAGAATTTCCAGGTACATTACACTCTATCGAATGGCATAGCCCAAACTATACACCAGACACCTCTGATTTTTGCCTCCAGACAGAATATTATATGAGAGCCGGCCTTTATAATGTGAGTGGTATACCACATACAGAGTGGAATGGTGTACATTCACAGGTTGGTGGTGCCAGTGGCGGCAATTGGGAGTCACTCTATCCTGACTATGTAAATTTATACCATGCTCATTATGATCTTGAAACTCCTTTTCGCCTTGGAATATCAGGTGAGTACGAGCCTGGTGATAATGAGGTAAATTTTAGCGTAGAGGTACTCATTGATGATGATATCGATACTACGGTCAATATTGAGGAAACCTATGTTGAGATATTCGCTGTTGAAGATGATATCTATTCATGGTGGGGTACTATAGGACAGTGGCATAATGCGAGAAATGTTGCACGTAAATACATCACAAAAAGTGAAGCAACAAAAAACCCATTATCAATAAGCGAGGCAGGGCAATCAGAAATATTTGATCATACCCTTGTCCTCTCAGATGCATGGGTTCATTCCAATGTAAAAATAATTGCAATTATTCAAAAATTTTCTGGAACTGCAAGTGAGCATCCTATCACACAAGCACAAACAAGAAATATTAATGACCTAGATGCTGACCCTGATGAAGATGGTTTAACCTATTTATACGATAATTGTCACTATGTATACAACCCTGATCAAGAGGACGCAGATGGTGATGATTATGGAGATGCATGTGATCCATGTAATGAGCTTGTCAATGTTACGGGTAATGTAGACCTAGATGCATCTGGAGATGACTATGACCCTATAATTGGTATAGCTGATATATTGGCTATGTCGGATCTTCTTGAAGGAGTCGGTCTTCCTCCAAATGATTGTCACTCTATAGATATGCTAGAAGATGGTACAATAAATAATTTTGATCTTATCGTACTTGTTGACTTGGTAATGGCAGGAGGTTAATGGCCACTCGTTTCCAAATAGTCAAAAAGTATAGTAGAATAGTTTTATTTTAGTTTATCTATATATTTAGGACAATAGAAATTCATGATTAAAATTTTATTATATAAGGTTCGTTTACTTGCAGGCATTGCATTTTTAATGATACCGATCAATGCTCAGCTTCAGGTTGGAGATATCTCGCCTAATTTCACTGGGCCGATATGTATGAATGGTGAAGATGTAAACCCTGATATTGTGACCGGGGATTATTGGAGTCTCTATGAAGAGGGATATGGAAAGGTCACATGGATCAATCTATTTACATCCTGGTGACCATCCTGTCAAGTGGAGGCTCCACAGACAGAAGATATATGGCAGGATTTCTTAGCTGAAAATGAGAACTATCTGAACATAGTTGCGAATGGTTTTGACTGGACATCCTATACTTGTGAAGGATGGGCCTCAGCGTTTGGTATAACATACCCTATGATAGATGGCGGTTCAAATGGAGGAGAAGCTTGGAGTCTTTTTGGAGATGGTTATATTCCTCATAATGTAGTTTTAGACCATAATAATGAGGTGCTTTACACCTCATCAGGATATAATGAAGGCGCTATAATGGACGCTATAGAGCTTGGTTTATCCTATGTTCCTAGAGATGAGGATGGCGATGGTATTATGGATAGTACAGATAATTGTATTAATGTACCTAATGATGATCAATTAGACTATGATATGGATGGAATGGGTGATGCTTGTGATGCATGTAATAACTTGGATATTTATGTCATTGGGAATATAGATGGGTCTGTAGGTATGGATGATCATAACCCAACGATTAATATTTTCGATATACTCAGTTTATCTGATATCATACTTTTGGGTGTAGAAGATGGGTGCGGTTATGAGATCAGCGATATTAGAGATGATGGAGAAATTAATATTCTTGATATTATTACTCTTGTCCAGTATGTCCTCTATGGTGAATTGCCAGGTGATAATTCAACGTTAGAGACAGAATTATTATTCAAGTAATTTGTAAGATTAATTACTACCTCTTCTTATATTTGGCGGCAAAAACTTGTCGCCTTTTTTATAATGACAATAACGTATGCTGAAGAATAAAAATTATCTCAATAGAATTGTAATTAGTCTGCTGGCTTTTACATATTTTACTTTTGGTCAATCTGATTTCACTTTTAAGAATATATCTGTTAAGGATGGGTTAGCTGAGAGTACTGTAAAAGTGATCTTTGAAGATCATAATGGTTTTATATATTTTGGTACTGAAAATGGCCTTGATGTTTACGATGGTTATGAATTCACGAACTACCAAATGAACTCATTCGATGAGGCATCACTTCTAGGCAATAAAATCTCATCTATCCATGAAGATAGTAATCATATGATCTGGGTCGGGAGTGAATTAGGTGTCAGTTTGTTTGATCCTTCAAAAAGAGAGTTTTCTAGACCTATTGACACTGGTGAGGAGGAACTCGTTGATTCTGAAACTATTACTGATGATAGTGAGGGCAATATCTGGATCAAATTAAAAGATAATGGTCTAGTCTATCAATACAATACAGCCAGCGATGAGTTAAAAGATATGAATCACTCATTTAGTGATGATGAAATGGTTACTGTATTGCATAGAGCTCCCAGCGGCACTATCCTGCTGGGTACGAGCTTTGGCCTTTATTATTATGATAATGATAAGAAAGAGGTGAATAAAGTAGGTAACAAAGATGAATTTGATGGCCTTTTTGTGAATGCTCTGGTGAATGGAAATGAGAATGATATATGGGTTGGAACTTCCGATGGTTTATTCAAACTAAATAATGGTATAAATGGTGATGTGGATGTATTTAGACAAGGTAAGGGAGAAACATCATTAGTTTCAAATTATGTGAAAGATCTTGATTGGGATGAAAAAAGGAATGAATTATGGATAGCAACTCAAAATGGCCTTTCTCGCTATAATCCATCAGAGGCGAAATTCTTCAATATTCAGATGACGCCATATGCTGACAGTATAATTGAGAATGATATATCTGAAATACTTATTGCAGTGAGGTCAGGTCGTTTATGGTATACGACCGAAAATCATACAGGATTCAATTGTTTGTCTGTAGAGGTAGACCCCTATTCTGATGGACCTCCGCCCGCTAACCATTTTGAGCATGATCCTATTGATAAGGAATCAATAGCTGATAATGTTATTACTGATTTTATTGAAGATAGGGCAGGTCATGTCTGGATAGGTACTGGTCAAAATGGAATTAGTTTTTATTCCTATGTAAAACCCAAGTTCGTTCACCATAAATACGACCAAGAGAATGAATGGGGTCTAAAAAATGAAAAGATATATTCTATATCTACACAAAGTGATGGCATGATGTGGGTAGCCAGTGGTTTTGGCCTTGAAAAAATTTCATATGATGGTATAAGAGATCAAGAGTATGAAAAGTCGATATTAAATGTTAACTATATAATTGACCTAGAGATCATTAATGATGTCATGCTATGGGTGGCAACAGACCAGGGTATATTAAAGATCGATACATGGAATGATTATGATGCTGAAAACATCTTAAGATTTTCGGATTCAGATTCTCTTCCGCCATCAAGACGTATTTCTGATAACCTTGTTCATGATATTTTATCTATTGAAGATAAAATTTGGGTTGCTACTGGGTCTGGCATGGTAATAATAGATACAACAACTAATAGTGTTACAGATTTTAATTCAGATCTAATTGCAAGGGTGATTTCTCAAGATTCCAAGGGTAATATTTGGCTTGGAACAGAAATGGATGGACTTTTTAAGATACCATCTGATCTATTGGATGATATTCAAAAGGGAAAAGATTTCGAACTAGAAGGGCATATATTTGATAAATCCTACAGAAGTGGTATATCATCTTCTCAAATAACTTGTGTTACAGAAGATAGGAATGGGGTTATCTGGGTTGGTACTAATGGAGGCCTTAACAAATATATAAGCGAAGATGATAATTTTGAACATTATTTTGTTCAAGATGGTCTGCCAAGTAACTATATCACAGGAGTAGTTGTTGATGATAGCAATGGGCTGTGGATCAGTTCTAAAAAAGGGATCTCATTTTTTGATCAGACTGATAAAACATTTACCAATTATAGCTTAACAGATGGTATAGGTAATATAGACTTTCACAGGCATAGTTATGACCAGAGTGCTGATGGTTACATATTTTTTGGTGGCCCAATGGGTATAACAAAGGTGAAGCCTGAAGAAGTACAATTCAATGAATACCAACCTCCTTGTGTAATTACTAGGTTAAAAAAGACATATTTTGATGATTCCATAAGTGAAATATATTCATTTGATAATGCAGATATATCCGGTTCAGAAGATAATGCAGTAACGATGTTGATCGATCATAAAGTAAAATCATTTACTGTTGATTTTGTGGCACTGAATTACCATCAAACTGTTAAAAACCAGTATAGGTATAAGCTTGAGCCATTTGATAGAGATTGGGTGGAATCTGGAGGATTACGTTTTGCCTCGTACAACAACTTGGGTAGAAATACATATAATTTTATGGTGCAGGGCTCTAATGATGATGGTGTATGGTCTGAGCCTGCAAAGTTGAACATTAAATTTATTCCGCATCCTTTATTAAGTATTTGGGCATTCACTATTTATGCAGTTATTTCTCTTATTGGTGTATTCCTTTTTATACGTCACCGTATGGATAAGCAAAAATCTCAATTGGAAGAAGAAAGACGTATACAAGAGATGGAGCAAGCAAGAGATTTTCAGATGTCCTTGATCCCGCAGTCTCCACCAGAGCACCCTGATTATGATATTGCATTACATATGAAAACCTCAACGGAAGTTGGTGGAGATTATTACGATTTTTTCCCACAGGAAGATGGATCCATGTACGTTGTGTGTGGTGATGCTACTGGTCATGGTTTAAACGCAGGCATGATGGTCTCTATCACAAAAGCGGGACTCTATGGCTCAAATTTTGACACACCGGCTAGTACTACAACTCGCTTGAATAGAACGATCAAAGCAATTGACCTTGGTACAACAAGGATGTCTTTGAACATGGCAAAATTCCACAATGGTTCTTTCGATTTTACATCTGCGGGTATGCCACCTGCATATTTGTATAAACATTCTGAAAAAGAAGTAGATGAGATTCTCGTACCAGGGCTTCCACTAGGATCCATGAAAAAAGCAGATTTTGATCTACATTCTTTTAATTTAGAGTCAAACGATGCTCTTGTTTTGATATCTGATGGGCTTCCAGAATGTGTGAACCATGAAGGCGAGATGTTAGACTATGAACCAGTTAAAGAATGCATTACTGCAAATGGTAACAAATCTGCTCAAGGGATCATTGATTCTTTGATAGACCTTGGTGATGAATGGATGTCTGGTCTTATGAACGATGATGATATTACTTTAGTAGTAATAAAGAAAAAGTGATCCATCATAATATAGTAGGTAAATAAAATAGTGAAAAAACTGATTCTAATATTTGCACTGATATCACCTTTCTTATCAGCTCAAGATAAAGTTCCAAACATGAGACTGAAAATGATAAATGGGAAATATGCAAAATTATATGATTTTCTTAAAGACGGTCCCATGATAATTGATTTTTGGGCAACTTGGTGTGAACCGTGTAAAAAGCAGATGCGGTATTTAGACCTTTTTTATAATCATTTTAAACCAACAGGATTCAATATCCTAACTGTGAATACAGACTCACCAAAGAGTATGAGTAAGGTAAAACCATACGTACGGACCAAAGGGTTTGAGTTCAATGTTGCAGTAGACCCAAATAGTCAAGTCAAAAAGAGGTTGAAAGTGCAGGAAATGCCAACGACCATACTAATAGACCAGGATGGTACAATTTTGTATCGCCATAAGGGTTATGTCCCAGGCGATGAAGTAGGTATCCTTAAGGCTATAACTGATATTCTAGACAAGAAAGGAATAGAATATGCACCTCTCGATCTTGATAAAGTTCAAGCAATAAAGAAAAAAGAGAAACTTAAAATTGATTTTTAAAAAATTCACTATGGTCATAGCTTTTCGAAATACGGCCCTTTTATCTATTATTTTATTTATGTCATCTCTCGTTGCACAAATAAGCACAGGCGGTGATGCATCGCTAAAATTTGGCGAGAGCAAGAATAATTTTAATTACTCTGAAGTGCTATTAAATATGAATGTTAGCAATGATTATCTAACAACATGGTTTCAATTTGAATTTAGTGATCCCCCTGAAATAGGCTTGACCCAAAATGGATTACGAAAGTTCAGGATAGATTATGCTGCTGATAATATTGAACTGTCTGTAGGAGATATATATAAGATCTGGGGGAGAGGTCTCATACTAAATCAATTTGATGATCAAGATGTAGATCTTGATAATGGGTATAGAGGCTTGAGTTTTGGACTGATCGAGAATGATTATACTATGAATCTTATTGCAGGCCTTTCAAATGTGTCTAGCATCACTTCTGATTTTATGTATGGGTTAGACCTTGACCTAAGAGTTCCAAATTATTTTCCAAAGCATTCTTTATTTGGAGGCGACCTTGAATTTTTTCGTGGACCATTTTCTTTTGCTACATCATTTTTGCAGAGTCGTGAGAATCATCCGATAAATGCTGGTATGCAGCCAGATAGTGTCAATATTATCCATCGGATACATGGTATGCGAGGTGGATATGAAGGAAACTCTTTGAGTGGATATGTAGAATTGGCAAATAAATTAACCTTGCTGCCTTCGTCCTTAGGTAGTGATGATAATGATGATTTCAGGCCATATAATGGCACATCTTTATTTGCGAACCTCAACTATTATATCAATACTTTTCCTTTCAATGGTTGGTCCTTAATGATGGAATACAAGAATTACAATACAACGAAGATCAACCCTGACCAAAGAAATAATTATGTAAATAACTATGATATGAATCTGATATTTACGCAGCCGCCTACAGTTATCAGAGAACATAGTAGCGTATTGCTTGCCAGGCTTATTCCACAGGTCAATTTCAATGACGAAGTTGGCTACCAATTCTCACTTGTAGGTCCTGTTAGTGATCTGGGATATTTTACTCTTAACTACCAAGCTGCAAGTCGAACAAGCTTATGGTCAAAAGAGTTTCCTGATTCTGTCAATGCATTATTTAGCTCAAAATGGACGAGTGATAGTTCTGTAACCTTTCTGCCTTATAGTGATGATGTAGCCTTCCCCTATAACGAGTTATATGTTGAGATGGAAGGATACATAAATAAACTTCGATACCAACTTGGTTTAGGTTTTACAAATAAGATATCTGAATATCATTCTCTGTATAGTAGCGCGCAGAATAATATTTGGGACACGAATGAGTCGTTTACGGACCTGAATAATAATGGAGTATGGGACACAGGCGAGCCATTTAATGATCTCTATAGTATTGTGAACGAGAGGTTGGAAAATAAATATACAAGTGCGATCACAGTACCAACCCTGTTTAATTATAACCTAGGGAATGGACTGAGCATTGATCTGAAATATGAGTACCAAAGATTGAAAAGTGGTATTGATTATAATTTTACATTATCATCAGATGAATATTTTGAAGATCTCGATGGAGATGGAATATGGGACATGGCAGAATTATTTGTAGATGATAATGATAATGGAGTTTGGGATGATTCAGAAGACACATGGTATGATTGGTGGTTAAATGGTTGGCTTACCGATGACCAAGTTCCTGATTATGACACCAATGGTAATGGAGTATATGATGTCGGAGAGCAATTTTCAGATGCAGATGGAGATGGAGAGTGGGACCCTGCTGAATCTTTTACAGACCTTGATGGTGATGGAGTGTGGGATGATGGAGAAATATTAGATGATATGAATAATGATGGGGCATGGACACCAAAAGGAACTTATGTTGACAGTACAAGATCGAACTTTTATGTTTACGATGGTGACAGCGAAAAAAAACTAGCTAGAGAGTTCCAAAATAATCATATGCTAACAATTGGTGTGGGTAAATCTCCTTACTGGTCTTTATCATTAACTATTGAATCTAGCTCAGCATATGAATACGGACCTCAACCTCTTAGCATATCCAATCCGCTTGAAGACCTCTTAGGTAATTTTATGGATATGGAAAATAAGTGGGTCGCACTTGATCTAATGATCAATATCAATTCAAATACGCGTCTCGACCTTATGTATGGCACATTAAGAGGAGGTGTCATTTGTAGTAACGGTATATGTCGTTATGTGGAGCCATTTGACGATGGTTTTAAGCTCACATTGACATCTGTTTTTTAATAATATTTCTTTTCCCTAAGCTCTCAATTAATTTGCATATGTAAATCTATATTATTGTGCCTAAATTGAAACAGAGAATTATCAGAATAAACAAACCTACACTTATTTATGAATAAAAAAATATCAACTGGTATTCTAGCTTTGCTATTGGGACTAAGTTGCCTTTCCGCTCAAGATCTTTATATAGAAGACTTCAGTATTCCTATATGTGGCAATGGAAATGGACAAGATACTCTACACTTCTTTGAAGCATATAATGGAGCATATAATAATTGTGGCTATAAGGTAGTACTTGCCACTTTATTTACATCTTGGTGAGGATACTGCTGGGGGGAGGCTCCCCTCATTGAAGAGTTATATCAAACTTATAAAGATCAGGGTCTTGAAGTTGTAGCCTTTGGTGCTGACTGGGGGGAACCATATAGTTGTTCAATGTGGGTCAATTCATTTGATCTAACATATCCCATTGCTGATTTTGAGACAGGTATGCCAAATTGGTACCAAGAGGATATACCGTATTTAATTTATATGCCGGAAATGGGATGGGGCCTACCATACAATATTATTATAGACCATAATATGGAAGTGGTATGGGGTGGCCCTAATGACCTTGCTGAAGAAGAGACGATGGAAGAAGCAATTGGAGTTATTGAAGCAGCTCTTAATCATATGAATGCAGAAGCACTTCTTGATAATGATGAAGATGGTATCGCTAATGAGTGTGATATATGCCCTGACTCACATCTGTATGACACAGGAAACTTTGATTTTTCAGAGGAGTTTATAATTGAGGGCCTTGACTATGGATATTATCCAAGCATAGAGGTTTATGATGTTCTATTATTAGCGGATCTTGTTGCTAGTGGTGATGAGATCTCGCCATGTTTTGTTGAAGCGAGTGATTTCACTGGCGATAATGCTCTTGACCTGATAGACATTATGGCATTAGCTAATTATGTAATCGAAGGAAATTAAAAAGGTTTATTTAAGATATGATGCGAAGACTTTTTATCATAACAATGCTATTATCGATGGTTTGGGCGCAAGGGAAGGTGCCAAATGTCAGATTAAAGATGTTAGATGGCTCTTCAGCAAAGCTATATGACTATCTTAAAGATGGTCCTATGATAGTCGACTTCTGGGCAACTTGGTGTGAGCCATGTAAGAAACAGATGCATCATTTAAATAAATTTCATCAGCATTTTAAAGATGTAGGATTTA
>CAJVZI010000024.1 GCA_913020665.1 uncultured bacterium
ATACTTTACCAAAAGATCAAAGTGTCATAATACGATTATTGGATATAAGAGGAAGGGTCTTAAGGGTAACCCAGCTAGGGAAACAAAAAGCTGGTAGTCACTTATTTAAACTGAACGGGAAAGAGCTTCCCTCAGGTAGTTATATTGCACAGGTTGAAATAGAAGGATCGAGCTTAACTCAAAAGATCAGCTTAATAAAATAGGTCAGTCAACCCTCACATTGATCGCTTTATCTCCTTTCATGCCAAAGTCTACATCAAAGGATACTCTTTGCCCTGCTCGTAGTCCACGAGATTGTAGATGCTGCCTAAGTCCACTAACATGGACAAAGTAATCTTCATTATCCTGACCAGTTATAAATCCAAATCCTTTTGATGGATCATATTCTTTAACAACACCCTTCTTCATTCATCCTCTTCATCAGGTTTAAAATCCATTGATACAGAATTAATACAATACCTTAATCCGGTTGGTTGTGGACCATCATTGAATACATGTCCTAAGTGCCCATCGCATTTACTACAAGTGATCTCAATGCGCCTCATTCCAAAACTATTATCTTCATGTTCTTCTACAGATTCAGGTAATGCCTCATAAAATGCAGGCCATCCACAACCAGATCTATATTTAGTCTCGGAGTCAAAAATTTTATTCCCACAACCAGCACAAAGATACATGCCATTTTCAAAGTGACCATCATATTCACCTGTGAATGCTCTTTCGGTACCTTTCTCGCGGAGTATATGGTATTCCGCTGATGAAAGCATACGGCGCCATTCTGAATCTGATCTTTTCACTTTCTTGGATTCATCATTATTAGTTGAATTTAACACCTTCTCATCTTCATAAGGAACCTGACTCGAAATATTATTGAATATTATGGAAGCGATAACTACGGAAAGTAAAATAATATCTTTCATTCTTTAGGATTTTCCTTTCATACCATGTACAACCAGGGTTCCTGGAAAATCATTCTTAGCATTTGTTTGAAATGATGTTACTTGCGTGAGACCGCTTTCTTCAAAGATCTCGACCCAATCGCTGATACCTAATAATTCCATATGTGTATTCAAGTCATTTGGCCATGAATGACTCTTACTATTTTCCTTATAAAAATCTATACCCATGATCATCTCGCCTCTTTCATTAAGCCAATTTTTTACAATATGGCTTATTACCTTTTTGGGGTTATTAAAATAGTAAAATACTTCCATACTATGAATTAGATCAAAGGTTTCTTCTGGTGCCCATGTTAAGAGGTCAGAATGAATGTAACTACCTAGTGGGTCGATCAATTTTGCTTTACCTATCATCTCTTCAGCACCATCAATTCCAATTGATCTAGTACATAGGGGATGATTTTCCATTTGCCTTACAACCCAACCATTACCACAGCCTGCATCTATAAAAGAAAATTTAGAAGTTCTAGGTCCAACCAAGGTATCAAGCATAACATTTACAGCAGCAGAATGGTGTTTCTGCATACCATCATCTTTACCAGCTATCGCCCATGCATTAAAAATATCAGTAGCTTTTTTTAAAGACATAATTTCTAGCGATAATAGTTCAATGTTCCAGATGCGGCAATACCAATACTAATAAAATATAGCACCCCTGATATCTCATCGGGAATATTATACATTGCATCGATCATGATAACTGAAAAAGCCGCTACTCCCATCCAGAAGATAGTCATGACAAATTTTTTCCAAAATGATACCATTATAGATGCGTTGTCCATATCAAGATGTAGTAAAAGAATAAATACCCCAAACAAATAGTTATCAAGATCTTAGTAATTAATTTTTTCATATGTTAATCTATCATGTCTGCGACCATCAAAATGTCCACAACAGAATGATGATGATCATAATCGCAATCACCTGCCCACCATTCAAAATCAGTCATATTGTATTCAACGAGCAATGATTCAGATAAGAGGGCTAGGTCGATCAAAGAAACTAGTCCATCACTATTCATATCTCCTTTGGGACTTATTACTTGATAATCAAGAATAACATTATATCCTGCCAAAAGACATGGCAATGCTAAAGCTGAATGTCCGCCTAATTCTTCAGCAAAAAGTTCAAGAGTTACATTTGATGCGCCATTTTCTATGAATGCATCATAAGCCATCTGAGCATTCTCGTATGGTACTATATCATCGCCAATGCCATGATAAAAATAGGTCGGACTCTCTGGAACCCAATCCAATAGAGTATTCTCTTCTAAAGTTTGGCGAAAAAAATGGTCCTCATTATTTTCAAATTCCTCTAAAACATCATCAAGTAAAATATCTAGAGGGTTTTCTGGTAAAAGTGCATTGATCTCTCCACCAGAATGTGTACCATCGTAAAGAGATGGTAATGTGTCAGCCCAAAATGGTTCAAAGTAATTGCTAAAATCAACATCAAGGCCTTGGTAATACCATAGATGGCTTGTTAATACGTAGGGCACATAATATGGCTGGGTATATTCTGGTGCAGAAAGAAAATATGGTACCATAGTTCCTGTAAGATCATAGGGTCCCGCCATGGGAAAAGAAGCAGTGACAGAAAACTCATCAGAGTAGTCCATTTGGATTCCTTTTTGAGATGCAAGGGTAGCATACCCACCATCAGAATATCCAATTAAGAATAATTGCTCATTAAATTGAAAGGTATCATCCCCCTCTAATTCAATTGATAATTTTTTTACGCTCCTTAGCATATTCACTAAAGCTTCTGTATGGGGATCTGCGATAATATAAGGATGGTATTTGTCGGGATCTCCAATTCCAGTATAATCAGGAATGACTGTAATAAACCCTGATGGTGCTGTTACAAGACTTACTAATAATACCTCTAAATTATCCGTACCAACACCTGTTACTGAAGGTGCCTGACTATCCAGAATGATCGTACCATGTTGATAAGTAAGGATCGGGAAGGCCTCGGTTGGTGATTGAGGGACAATTACAAGACCAGCAAGGGTATCTATTATACCTGATTGACTATGTGATTCATATTTGATGTCATAGACTGAGATGGGATATACGGGTATTGAGAGACCATTTCCTAAAGAATTAAGAACAAACTGGATAGCCGTAATTGAAAATGTACTCTGATAGTTATACTCTATAAGGTCACCAGGCTCAGCCGAAGAGAATGAACCACAATACAACCAAAGACCAAGATAGACTTTAACAATTTTCATAAATTGAAATGTTTTAACGAACTTCCAATATCTTTTTTAACATTTGTTTATCATCTGGCAGCAAGCCCGAATTCACCAGTCTAGGGGTAAGGGTTCTTAATCTTGGTTCTCTTTTAAATACATCAAGAAAGATAGGCAATGCTTTATCAAGGTTTCCTTTGCTTGCCATTGTTATAGCTGCCCAATAAGGTAATTCAGGATTCTGAGGATAGAATTGAGATGCTTTTTCATATTCAATTAGCGCTTTTTCAATATCATCATTTTCAAGATAATGATCTCCTTTATTGGCATGTCTGTATGCACGATGAATACGAATTAGCCTCCTAAGTTCATTTAATGGCTCTGCATGATCATCTACTCGAAGATCCATTACAATATCTTTCCATGGTATCCCAGTTGGAGTTCCCGTAACAATTAACATTGCTGCTGATTGTTTACCTCTGATATCTCCGCCTTCCTTTTCTGCAGCTTCTAAAGCTGTCATCATCTTCTCAGCTAGATCTCCTTGCGATTCTTCAAATGCTTTTGCCATAGCTGGCCAAACAGATTCTTTATCCATAAGGTTAGCCTGCACTGAATAATTTTTTCCAATTTGATGGCCAGCCGCATAGATACACTTACTACCTGTATGGGCTGCAACATTTCCGTTTACATCGATCATTGCAACCTGACGAACAGACGCACCATCATCTTGCGAAATAAGATCATTCAATGCTTCCTGAGCTGTTTTTCCATTCTCCATAAGAAGTAATCCATCAGGACCATATTCTACCTTTACAAAAGATTGAGTGGCAACTGCACCAACCCCTGCTTTTGCCCAAGGAACAAGCGATCCAACAGAGAACCAATGGCTTTGAACTGCAACACCCAGTTCACCTGTTTCTTGATCATAAGCAACGATTGAATACGTATGAACTGGTGCTGACTCCGAAAATGTTTGTGAAAATAAAACACCCAGAAAAATTCCAGGTGTTAATAAAAACTTTAATGGTATGAGATAGTAATAACGGATCATGGACCACTATGTTTTTGAACAACATGACCCTGCGCAACTGGACCCACATTGTTTTTTTACTTCTTCGCTCTTTACTTTATTACAACAATCTGGCTTACTGCATACGGCGCCAATTTGACATGTATTCCCCTCTACTTTTTGAGGGGTATAGTTATATGCTGTAATAAACATAAGAATTACTAAAGAAAGAAATATACCAAGACTGAATCGACTCATGTCACCTCCACATAAGATATAATGTTAATAAAAGAATAATACTTCAAAATTTATAAGATCTCTAAACTGTAAATAAGTTAAGAATAAAATTTGTTTGATGAGTAATTATTTGCATCCATACTCATATCTAAAGGAAGAGAGTATAGATTGAATGCTAATGATATTCTATTCTTATTACTTTTATTGATTGGAACAGCATGCTCTATTTTGGAATCAAAGAGAATCATTTTCCCCTCTTGAGAAGTCACAGACCACTCTTGAAATCCATCCTTTCCCATTTTACGAAATTTGATATGCCCAGAATTGTTTGGTACGGAAAGATAATAAACCCCTGATAATATTGCATTGTCCTTATGATCGTGCCAACCTGTTGACTCTCCAGGTTTTGCAATATTAAACCAATATTCATCGAATGGGAAACCCAGTCCTTTATATGGGACAATGACTGATCGTTCTGTTATATCTCTAGCTGCTTTACATGCAAAATTAAAAATATGTTTTAATCCAGGGACAAACTCTAAACCTAGATAATGATTTTCCCAACGTCCCTTTATATTGTGAGAATACTTTACATGGTCTTTATTACTATAGATAGAATCAATGATATCAGAACTACAAACATCAACTAGAACAGGAAAATATTCTTTAATTTTATTTTTTTTAAGAGCCATGATTATAAATAGACCGTATGATCAAATCCTTTCTAACACTCCAGATTGAGCAAATCCAAATGTCTGGTGCAAAACTGAAAAACAAAATACCCCAACGATCATCTTTTGTGATACAACTTGAAAAACCAATTCAGATTCACCTGCAGTAGCTGGTGGTCCATACTGAAGTATCCCAACATAAGCAAAAATGGAAATAAAGAATAATCCATACCCGATCGAATATCTTTTTTTTAATATTTCTGATCGAAAAATAACAATGGTATAAACAAATGCTGTGATCAAAAAACAATGGAATATATTATTGGCAAAGAAGACATGCGGGTCATGAACAATGTCAGATGGTGTTAAACCTGTACCTATCATACAAATAGACCCACCAATTGCAAAAACAGTACCAATAATGGCCAGTATATAATTTATTCTGTCTTCGCCCAGTACATTTGGAAGCACCAAATAATAAAACGAGAATGTTATTCCTACTATAGTAAGTGAAAAGGCGAAAATGATCATAGATAAATAGTTTGGATCGCCATTACGTGCAGCATAGGTCCCCATATCAGAAAAAAAATTATTAGTAAAAGAATACCCTTCAGTAGATACATCATGTAGGGTACCACCAGGATAAGCTATCATGCCTACTATCTGAAGTAAAATAAATATTGCAGTTGCAATTCTTGGAATAAGAACAAGCATTGCGCGCTTATTAATTAGATCAATAAATCGATTTATAAACATAAACGTAATTTTACTAAAAATTTTGAATTAAACAGGTAATTCGTTCTAAGTAATATTTCCACTTATGTGATGGTTATCACGTGATAAAAAATGGAAATAGGGATATAGAAATATTAGGACGTATATTTATTAAGATGTACCTATTTAGGTACGTTTGGTATGTAGAGAAGGGGCGTAATTCTTATAATGTGCTTACCTCATTTTTGAATTATGCCCCAAAGTTTTTTTGTAAGTGGATGATGTCAATTTGTATTGCCTAGATCATCTGTCTTGATCAAAAGAATATCAGGGACACTATTACTATTGGAATTACTATAGCCTGTAATAATATATCCCCCATCTGATGTTTGCATACCCCAAAGACCTCTATCGTCTCCAGTTCCACCATAGGACTGTTGCCATTCTAGATTACCCGATAGGTCTGTTTTAATAAGCCAAAAATTGAATCCACTATCTCCGAACGAATCTGTATAGCCAGAAATAATATATCCTTGATCTGTTGTTTGCATTACTGATCTACCATGATCTGTTCCAATACCACCAAAGGTCTGCGTCCATTCTTGGTTTCCTTCAGAATCGGTCTTTACTAAATATGCATCGTTATATCCACTCCCAAATGAATTTGTTTGACCTGCAAGTATATATCCACCATCAGTCGTATGGGCGATCGAACGAATTAATTCCGTATCTTGTCCGCCATAGGTCTGACTCCATTCTTCGTTCCCATCATTATCCGTTTTGATTATCCAAGCATCTCCATTATTGTTTCCTTGAGATCGTGTGATTCCAGCAATTATATATCCACCATCATTCGTATGAATGATGGAATAACCATAGTCATTACCAGTCCCTCCTCCATAGGTACGATTCCAAATTTCATTACCTACATTATCCACATATAAAAGATTAATTAAGCTATAGCCTGTGTTGGAATCGATCGAGTACCCCACAAGAATAAAATTCCCATTATTTAAATATTGAATAGCATTCCCAACTTCATCTTGGTCTGTACCATAGGTCTGATGCCACACAATTCCTCCATTCTGATCGGTCTTTAGCAATAAAATATCTTTGCTGGCGTTAGAACTTGAAATTGCTGAGCCTACCATGATAAAACTACCATCGGGTAATTCAGTTGAGCTATTTATTCTATCAGTTGTACTAAATGTGTGATCTTGAGTCCACTCCTGATCTCCTTTGTAATTCACCTTAACGATCAAAACATTACTATAAGAATTACCCAGTAAGCTTGTATTGCCAACAATAATATATCCACCATCTGTTGTGTTAATTAAATGTCGTCCATAATCATAACTCGCATCGCCATAGGTCTGGTTGAATATGAACCAGGAGCAACCTTCTTGGATATTACTAGTAGACTGCAGGCCCCAATGGTCCTGGACCAAGATCTGATAATATTTGTACTGGCTTTGCTCTATTTGATAATGGTCGAATGTTGTGGTGTTAATATCATTTGTTTCAAAGATCTTTACAGCACTACTCATATCAGAAAAATTGGATTCAAATAACATGTATGATTCAAAATCACTTTCAGAATTTCCAGACCAACTTATAGAAAATAGGCTATCAGAAAATACTATAGGGTTTATGGTCACCTCGGTAGGATGCTCATCTAAAACATAAAAACCATCGCTTATAGAATAATAGCCATGTATATCCTCGATCTTTGCCCAATACCAATAGGGAGTAACAGGATCAAATTCATTAATTTGAACTATGGTATCAGAAACATTAGGTATCAAGGCTATTGAATATTTTTCGCCATCAATTGAAGCAGAGCGCAGGATCTCATAATTATTAAAATCAATGTCCGTTGACCGTTCTATAACTATGGTCATTTCTGATTCTGTGTATTCTATTGAAATAATATTGATAGCCTGAGGATAAGAACTTGAATTATCAACTATTACAGAAATGGATTCACTATCAGAAGTATTACCACTCATATCTACAGCCTGAACAGCAATATAATGTTCAGTGCTATCTTCAAAGGGTACTGTATTCCATAAAAATTCGTAGGGCGCACTACTGTCAACAAGACCCGTGGCAGCACTATCTATCCATAATTCAACGTACTTGACTGAATCATTATCAGTTGCAACACATTTTACCGTTGTTATTTCTGATACTATTGAGGATTGGAGCGGTTTTGTTATATATACTGTAGGAGGATAACTATCTGGTTCTTCTTCGCAACCTAATGCTATCAGAATAAAAGATAGTCCAATAAAAAAATATGACTTTTTCACATCTTTAAATTATCTCTGGTACATATTTATAGTTAGATCTTGGAGGGCGCTCATAATTTTTCTGCTGCACTCTATCTGGTAAAGTTATCTCAGGAGATTCTATTTCCGTATAATCAATAAGACTGAGAAAGTGGCTAATGCAATTTACTCTGGCTTTCTTTTTATTATCAGATTCCACAACATACCATGGAGAATAGGGAGTATCCGTATGCTCGAACATATTGTCTTTTGCTTTTGAATAATCATCCCATCGATTAACCGATTCAAGATCCATTGGACTTAATTTCCAACCTTTGGTAGGGTCAGCCGCACGGGCCTTGAACCTTTTCATTTGCTCTTCTGCGCTTACTGAGAACCAATATTTGATCAATTGAGTTCCTGAACTGATAACCATTCTTTCAAATTCTGGGCAGGTTTGTAAAAAATTGACATATTGTTTATCTGTGCAGAACCCCATCACTCTTTCAACTCCACCTCTATTATACCAACTTCGATCAAAGATCACAATCTCTCCTGCAGCAGGAAGATGAGTAATATATCTTTGATAATACCATTGAGTCTTTTCGCGGTCTGTGGGCGCTGCAAGGGCAACGATCTTACAATACCTAGGGTTTAAATGCTCTGTTATGCGCTTTATGGTACCACCCTTACCTGCAGCGTCACGCCCTTCAAAAACAATAGCAATTTTTTTACCAGTATCTATAACCCAGTCCTGCAGCTTTACTAATTCTATCTGTAATTCCTGCAGTTTAGTTTCATATTTTTTTTTGAATTCTTTTTTATCACTCATAATAACATACTTTTTTATTTAGTTATAAAATAACAACTGAATCATGTCCAAGATCAGTGCGATTAATCTAATGATATTCCTACAAACAAAAAACTCCACGAATGTGAAATCCTCTAATTAAAATATTAATACTTTTATTTCAACAGTGTCATCTTCCTTGTTTGAAATAGACCAGCCGCATTTATACTATATAAATAAATACCCGCTGACACTAACTGTCCATGATTATTCGTTCCATTCCAATGAATAAAGTGATGACCGGCATTTTGATAATCTTTAAGCAGCTCTGCTACTAGTTCGCCATTCATATCATAAATATCAATGCTGACCAATGCACTATAAGAAAGGTCATAGTGAATAGTAGTTACAGGATTAAAAGGGTTCGGATAATTCTGATGTAAGCTAATTTCCTCTGGATATAATAAATGTTTATCATCACCAAGTGCTAGACTAATGATAAGCGCATTCAAGTCATCTGGTATTCCAGTAGAAATATTTTGATGTAATATAAGGTTTCCTTCAGCATCAAGAAGGAACATATCTCTTTGGGAGGCATTCCAGCTAGACCAGGTTGAGAATGGAGATTCTTCTGCGCAAACAGCCGCATCATTCCCATCTGTCCAATTATTTGAATACCCTATATGAGTATCTTTACCAATACCTATCAGTTCTAAAGGGATGCCTTGTTCTTTAAGCTCGTTATATAAATTATTTAATTGCTCGAACCGAGATGTGCAGATAAGTCATGAAAAGTGCCCAAAATAATGCAGAGTTGGTTTGCCTTCAAAAAATGAGGTGCCTACATTGTTTCCATAATACTCTGAAGAGGGGTTTATATCCTCTAAGGAATAATCATATTGGCCTATTAAAACTGATATAAATAATATAATTGATATCTTTTTCATATTATAGATCATTGAATTATTGTTAAACACAAATGAGTTAAAAGTGTGATATATATCACACTTTTATATTTTTTCAATACTGATGCATTTTTTTGACCATCTATCATTTTTTACTCTTTTAAATACAAAATAATCAATAGTGCACTTTGCTTTAGCTTCTATTTTTTCAGTATCAAACTGTCTGCTATTAGGCTCCATTATTAAAACAAATTTATCGAATGGCCTTGCAGCATACTGTGACACACTTGCCATAGCAGATAAAGCATACTGCATTTGATTTTCATAACGATTTCTGTTTACCTCAATGTTTAAGTGCAGTACTTTTTTACTGTCCTCTGCATAGACTCTTGTACGTGTTATTTTTGGTGAATTGTGGTCTCTGGCAAAATATTTTGGGATCATTGTTGCCACCTGCCGATCTGAAAATTTTGCTTTCCCTTCAAGTACAACCGTTAATTGAGATAAAATGAATAGACTAAGAATCAAATTATTATTTCTCATATCTATGCTTATCCTTTTTGTAAAAAATTAATAATAACTTAAAAAAATATGGACACTGCAAAAAGTTGATTAAATATTTCCTATAAAATCAGATAACAACAATATATCAAAAATGTCCGTGAACTGGTCAAAATTAAGATCTCCTACATCCTCTATATCGTTTCCATTAACAATAGACACCACTAACATGATCAGATCAGATTGATCGATCTCGCCATCACTATTTATATCATATGCAAGAGAACTTCCGCACTCTAACGTTGAAATAAACTGCGAGGCATTGGATGGTGATACTAACAGTGAATCACAGTATGATAGGTCTTCCATCAAGTGGTATTTAGCCCAAAATAAGGCTTTCTCTAAGACATTGCCATATGGAAAAGATGCTGAACCATGATCTCCTTCTGATATCTCGTAAAGCATTTTCAAAGTTGTTTCTGGTGTATATGCGTACATATCTTGACCTAGGGCACCATCATACTCAGGGAGTTCATCAATCTCATTTTGTCCAGCGATGATCAATGTTGGAGTATCATGAATCATGTGTTCTGGTAGAAAGCACCAACACCCTTCGGCACTTTCAGGGGGGCAATTATCACAATCGTAAACAATAATTGTGGGATTTAATGCTATGGCAGCCACGATCGATTGGCTATTGATAGGATCATAAAGAGTAAGTGCTATTTGTGAAGCTCCTCCTCCCATTGAATATCCAGATACCATAAAACGATTTGTATCTATAAGCCCTACCAACGGAGAACCTGTTCTCCACTGCTCTTCTTTGATCGTTGTGATTGCATCAAGTAATCCCTCAGCTCTTTGCTCATGTGTATCATTGATCTCATCATTCGGACCTATGGTCATTGCTAAAAAACCATGCGATGCATAAAACTCCCCCCATTCTGCCATCGATGAACTTCCACCAGCCCAACCAGGAGTTAAAACAACTGATCTAAATGGCGGCTCCGCATCAATCGGGTAGTATAATACACCATCCATATAACCAGGACCATTTCTTAGTCCATCACCCTCATTTAAGGATGAAATTTCATATGGACCGTACTCAGTATCACCACCACCTCCACCAATTTCTTGACACTGGCCAACATCTTCATTCCATTCACAGTATTCTGCCCATTGCAAACATTCGGTTGAATCTAGGTCTGAACATTCGGCGTATATATAATTAAAAAGAAAAACAGAAATAAAAATTAAAATGTATCTTTTCATAATAAAATTTACGATTCAACGATTGCCGATACTTAACCAATCTTTATATCGTATCTAAGATCGTTTCACTGTAGGACCAAAGCTTCTCCTGATGCGATTCTAAATGAGAGACTTTTGAAGATCGAACAGGTCTTGATCTGTCAAAATACTTTCCACTTACATTATCCACTTCATTGGAGGTTGCGAGATAGACATTTGTACTTGCACCTTTCACCACGTTAATTGCAATTAGCTTTTTTCCTATACTTAGAATATTTTTACCCAAACCAGAGTTGTTATCACCAAAACATGTATCTACAAAGCCTGGATGAAGAGCATTAAATGTTACGCCCGTATGTTTATACCTTTTATGAATTTCATATGTAAAAAGGATATTCATTAATTTTGAGTTACAATAAGCGGTCCAACCTTTATAGCCTTTTGTCATTTGAATATCATCTATATCTAGTTTTGCTCCAAAATGAGCAGATGATGCTACATTAATAACCCTACCAGGCTGATCAGACTTTATTATGTCCATTAGTAATAGAGTCATTCTAAAATAATTTAGATGGTTTAATGCAAAGGTCATCTCAAGCCCTTCTTCAGTCTGAATATAATCACTAAAATATGCTCCAGCGTTATTTACCAAAATTTCAATAGAATCATATTCTGATTTAATTTCATCTGAGAGAGCTTTTATACTTTTAATTTTTGATAGATCGGTCTTGAAGAATTTAAGAGATTGATTATTGGTAGTATTCGCTATTTCATTCAATACTAACTCACCCTTATCCTGATCTCTCCCCACCAAACCAATACTATACCCTAGGCTTGCAAGGTCGATGGCAGTTTGTTTTCCAATACCATCAGTTGCTCCAGTAATTATACAGGTCTTATTCATCTTTAAATCTAATCGAGACTATATTTACCATTTGAGATAACCATATTAATTTTCATAGTAATCTTAATCTATTGAACCATATCCTGTAAAAACAGCACCGCCATCTATCTTTATCATCTTCTTATTGGCTGCAGTAACCATACCATTGTTAAAATACTTAGCAAAGCTATAAGAACCAGCTGCGCTCCATTCCACATTTCCATCTGCATCAAGTTTTGTGACCGCATAAACGGATGCCATAAAATACCCACCGTCCTCTGTCTGGTGTAGCCAGCCTTTTCCGCCTGTATAATCATCGTACTTTTTACGCCATTGTTCATTCCCTTCTGAGTCGGTCTTGATTAATGTTGCGTACGGAGGTGGATCAGAATTACAAAAGAGGAGGTACCCATTATCTGAGGTAATTGTCAGGTCCATAGGTTTTCTAGTTTTCATTGAATCATTTTCCCAAGTTTTTCTCCATATCTCATCACCTTCACTGGATACTTTCAATAGGTATATAGATTTATTATTTAAGCTATCTGGTTGAGTGAGTTCTCCAATGATGGCAAAATCATCTTCAACGCTTACGATCGATCTAGCATACCTCAACCCTTCGTACTCTTTTTGTTCAATAATATCGCCAGAATTATAATCTAATAATACAAATGTAGCAGAGGGGATCGTTTGTGCTACGACCGCAAGATCTCCATATTCTGTTTCCAAAATATCACTATATCCACCCCAAGACCTAATACCTGGAAGATTTTTTTTCCAGATTACATTTCCAGAAGTGTCCATCATAACAACATTGATTATGTTATCCAATCCAGGTGCTATCGCTGCCAGATTTCCCAGTGAGGTCTGAATGATAGGTTTACCTATATATGCCGCAGATGGGTAGCCCGGAGCAAGAGTTAAGTTAGTGTCATCATCGTAAATAAGTTTCCTACGCCACTGCTCTTGTCCTTGACTATTTACCTTAACAATATCCCGCACGCCAGCTTTTTGGGTGTAACAACAACCACCCCAATTAACAGCATCAAAGAGACCATAGATCATATAGCCTCCATCTGACAATTGAGCAATGGATGTACCTACGTCCCAGATTCCCTCATGCAAATAGGTCTCCCATAATAGATCGCCCTCATCACTGACAGCGTAAGCAATTATGTCAACGATATCTTTTGTATTTTCATAATCTTGATCACATAATGGTGTAAACGAGGAGATTTCATCTTCTATTTTTTCCCAACTATGTTCTACTCTTTCGTCATCCTGATCATACGAGATCAATATTGAGCTATCCGAAACAATATGAATAGTTCCATTGCTTATGTTAACATTCTCAGAAGAAAAATCTAAGACAGTATCTATAGGGGATTCTGTAATGTTGAATGATGCTGCCACATAACATTCAACCGTATCATCACAAGAATCACCCAAATAATCAAAAAATGAGATCCCATTCATATCAATAGTCAAATATTGAATATCGTAACCGGAGCAATCTTCATCTGTATATAAATAGGTTCCATAGTATGGCTGAATCTCAGTTTCTTGAGAACTCACACTAGTGTTCCCATCATTAGAACATGAAATAAAAATAAATATTAGCATTATAAGGTTTTTGGTCATTCTAATTCTTTCCAACTATCCACTATATCATTCACTAGGCGCACTTCCCATTTATATGATGTCGTATTTTGTCTATTAGTTCTTCCAAAGAATTTCCAGACCTCAGTAACCTTTGTACGACTTACAGATTTATTACCTTTTTTATCAGGTTTTCCACATGCTAGTGTCAATTCTTCTTTGGTCATATCCAACCAGACCCCATCAACATCTTTGGGGTTTTTAACCTTATCCACTACATCCCCCTGAAATTGTAAAATAGTATCAAAACCAAAACTGGCAGCATCCTTGTTGTAATACCACTCATTATCTTTCTTCAGGGCAGGACCTCTTGAAGATAATTGGTCGCACTTTTTAACCATTTTTTTTGACATGCCTTTTTTAATAATTCCATTGAAAATATCAGTGCCAAACTCACCAAATTCTTCAATTAACTCTTTCTTTAATGCTATCCGTTTTGCTTCTGCGGCTTCTGCGGCTGCCTTTCGTTTTGCTTCTGCGGCTTCTGCGGCTGCCTTTCGTTTTGCTTCTGCGGCTCTGGCATCTGCCTTTCGTTTTACTTCTGCGGCTTTATCTTTTATATCTTTTTCAAATAAGTTGACTCTCTCATCTTTTTGAAATTCAATATATTTCATACCAAGATCATTGATCCATTCCAAATTGTCATAACCGAGTTTGGCCATATTATCTTTAAATGATTTATTACTGAAACTTAGTAGATACGCATCAGGAACTTTCCGCCAGCTCGAGTTGGGAGAAGATTTCCCAATTGCATAAAAGCCATTATAAGCATTTTCTCTAGCACTTTTAGATATTTTAAATGCTCTTTTTCCTTTATAATTGTACGCGGTAAGATTTTCTCCTGGTACAATTGCTACATTTATCAGATCAATAAATTTGAATTCTATTTTTTCTCTATCCCACTTTCTTCGTATTGACCTCTTTTCTTCTTTTTTTGGTTTATCTACCTTTTCGGATCCGATCTCTTTTTGGGATTCCTCTAGATCTTTATTTTTTTTCTGTTTCTCTTTATGATCTAGATAGGTGTTTTGATAAACATGAAATTCATCATCTGTCATTTTGATGATCTTTATTGCTTCAAATACTCCTAGTATAAAAGGAATGTATGTCCAGAAAAAAATAAGATACAGAAGGCCTTTTTGTTTATCACCTAGATAAAACTTATGTGCACCAATTGACCCCAAAATCAATGCCAAGAAAAAAGCGATGGTTTTGTTCTTCATTTGTCCTACTTAGATATAATTTTTTAGAAATCTCCTGGTGCTACCTGTAAACAGGTCAAACCCTCAGCTCTCCACATATTTACAACTTTCTGTCTGTCATCTACAGTCATCAACACATCATTCTTATCCACAAATGTATCTAACATTTTCTTCTTTAATATTTCATCGGGCATATATCTCATATCGGGTGTGGCTGGATTGCCATCAGCAATCGGCCAAGACTCATCCTTAAACTTATCAGGCCTTAAGACCAATAAGTCAAATGGTACATTGTGGTCTTTCAACCATTGTTTAGTAGTATGGAAGGACCTATCATTTCTGCCACTAAATATAACTATGTTGAAACCATCTTTATGAAAAGTTTGAGCCATCTTAATAACTGGATGGTTGGGTTCATCAAGTTTGATATTCTCGGCATCAAAAAAAACATCCCAATCCATTTTGGATCGGACTGGTTTATTTCCAGTAGGTGAACTGGCCTTTGATATTCTTTTATCAATAATAGCAAGAGTGCCATCCAAATCAAATATAACTGTATTTTTCATATACGCTTCCCTATGAACATTACTTAAATCATTTGAGGTTTTCATTATCTCATCGTACTCCACCATATTTATATAATTTTAATTACTAAATCCTCATCAATTCTAAATCTTTCTCCATATATTCCCTTAGGATCAGCCTTTCCTACCCCCAATACCATGACTACATGTGACTTGCTGCTTAGTTTTAATATCTTTTTAACTCTTGTATGATCAAAGCCCTCCATAGGACAAGAATCATATCCCTGCGCTACCAATGCCATCATGAAGTTTTGACATGCAAGCGCAGTGGTTTTCGTAACAATTTCAAAAACATCATGTCGAAATATTGGACCTCTAGCAACAGGTTTAAATAGCCCAATAAAACTGATAAAAAATGATATGATTTTTCTCAATAAACCTAATATTCCGATTCGATCATGAGCATAGGCTAATGGAACTACTTTGTTATAATATTTTTCTACAATTGGAAGCAATTCTCCTTTTTCTTTATAGTGTTTTAATATCAGATTTCTATTTCTTCTCCAGGTATCAATTCTTGAAACAGCTACAATTAATTCCTGAGCTGTTTTTGCTGCATTTTGAGAAAAGCATGCCTTAATTAGATCATCTTTTTTATTTCTACTTTTGACCCAATAAAATTCCCATGGCTGTAGATTAGAGGAGTTAGCAGCAAGTACAGCTGCTTCTAAAGCTTTTGTTATAACTTCTTCTGGAATACTTTCATTAGAAAATTTTCTTACTGATCGTCTTTTGTCAATTAAATCAAAAAAATCCATATTTCTGTATCCTTGCAAAAAAGAAATTTGAAATTATTTATTAATGAAATCCGCATTATATATAAGTCCTTCAGTACAATACTTATGGTCAATCACGATAAACAAAAACCCCACAAATGTGGGCTTTGATAGTTATCCTTTTGTTTTTTCAAGATTCATACGCAAAATGAACACTCTTAGCGAACTAAGGATAATTGTACCAATAATCACTACATACACAACTCGCGCCATATATTCAGCATCAGGCATGCCTGCTTGAATCACAGCTTGGATAAGTACGGCTGCTGCTAGCCCTCTAGCAAAAACTGCATTAACTAGTCCCCTTTGTGCTTTAGACATACCTTTCGTTAAAGGCATTGATCCTATTCGAGTTATCATGATCAATACTGATAAAATACCACCAATAATAAGAGCTGTCTGGTCAGTAATATCAAGCAGTATTCCTACGTATAAAAAAAATAGTGATTTTAGAAAAAAGGAGGTCAGATCATAATAGCGTCTTTCAGTAGGCGTGGTTACTTCGACACCAAGATCACCTTGAATTGCTTTTTGCTTTTTCGCAATAGAACGGGCAAGTATCCCTTCTTTTATTGAAGATAGTTGCTTTGAGTTATTCAAGATCAATCCAAGAAATAATGCAGCAATTGGCCCATTGCCTCCAAAGTATTCCGTAGCTAAATAAACCAGAATCAAATACGAGATCGTAATAATATAATTCTGTTCTTCAAACACCTTGATGACAATCCAAATTATGCCCCCCAAAACACCGATAAATCCAGCAATAGCAAATAATTCAATAAGGTAAGTAAGTGTTTTTTGAACACCAAAAACTCCTGTAGTATAAACTTCTATTACTGACAGAGTTGCTACAATACAGAATACATCTGTAAGTGCAGATTCAAGAGCTAACCTGGAAAATAGTTTCCCGCCCACCTTAATTTGACTCAATATAGGAATAACAAATGAAGAGGATACGCCAGCAAGAGAAAAACCAATGATCATTGCCGCCATCACTGTGGTTCCGCCCATATGAAATTGATGGATATAATAGAATACCCCTCCCACTACAATCGTGGAAATAACGAAATTATATATTGTCAGCTTTAGGCTAGAGGAAAATTCTCTAATTAATGAGGATAGATCAATATTAAATGCGCCATCAAAAATTAGAATCAATAATGTAAATGTAGTAAATACTGGAGCGACGTTAGCTAGGGCCTCAGGAGATGTATAGGCAAATCCATTTGGTCCAATAATGAATCCAAATATGATAAGGAAGAGAACATCTGGTATATTTGTTCGGCGGAAAAGTGTCTCAGAAATAAAGCCAAAAATGGCTATCAAGCTAAATGCTAGTAATACTGTATTAACACTCAAAATATTAGACCGATATTAATTGATTTTGAAACGAGTTCATTGTGCATCAATTTTTGGCACCATCAAATAAAATTTTTGAATGTGGGGGTTGATGGTTAATTATCATTTAAGAAGAATCATCTTTTTTGTATCAACGAAATCTTCCGCCTCGATGGTGTAAAGATATAAACTTGATGATACGGGATCTCCTTTGTCATTCTTAGCATCCCACTGTATCTTATTCATTCCAGGATAATGAACATAATTCACTAATTCTCTGATCTGTCGTCCCATGAGATCACTTATGGTGATCCTGACATTGGTCTTCTCTGGAATCACATATCTTATGGTTGTAAAAGGGTTAAATGGATTTGGATAATTAGGATATAATTCATAATCATTTGGAATGGTGGCATTGCTATGATCAGAATTCAATTGTTCACCAGTGTAAAATAGTCCAAATAAGATCATCATCTCATCTGTACTTAAAAGCCCAAAGTTAATTTCTTCATCCGTATCATTATAGTAAGTTGCTTCCAATTCAAATCCATCTTCATTTTCAAAGATCATTGGAGGATCAAATCGCATAACGGGAGGATGTTCCCAATCATAGGAAACATAGATCAATTCACGATAGTTATCATCATTTTGATTAACCTTGAATATTTTAAAATTCAAATTATGCTTGTGAGCATGGGTAAATAATTGGAAAACATTTATTTTTTCTCCAAACTCCTCATCAACCCAAAACAATGCATTCAAAGTTGTTTCTTCATTTGGTGGTAATTCAATATCTAGGTGTGAAAGTTGGAGAATCTCTGCTTCACGTTCTATCTCATCGGGATTCGAAAAATAGAAGTTATTATATATCTCCCCTACAATTGTATCATTGGAATAATTTGCATAGTGTGAGTTAAGGTCAAAACCATAATTAGGATCGATTTTCAATGCAACACCTTCAGGAAAAGAATATTCAAATATCCTAGTTTGAGTACCAGAGATAAATTTATGAAGTTGCATCTGAAAAAGTACCCAATCATTTATTGTACCATCAAAGTTTCTGATATCACGGTATACCTCAGGTGGTGGTAAAAAGTTTTGTGCTGATTCATCAAATGTATAAACTATGAAGTGATGACTTCCTGGCCTCATTGTGGTAGTAATACGATTGACATATAAATAATCTGGCGTATCAACCTCAACATAGTAGAAAAGTTCTCTTTCAAAATTTGGTGGAACATCAAATGGAGGTAGATGCACCTGCAAACCATTTTCTGGAATCTCTAAAGGCTCAAAATCGGGAGGTGTATATACTGTTGTATCTGATAATAATGACTCGTCAGCGACAACACCAGTTTCTGGTGCACCGGCGATGATCCATTGTCTAATAAACTCTAATTCCCCATTTGTAAGAAAATCAAGGCCCAATGGCATTATTGATCCATACTCGGGGTGATCCTCATAAAAGTGCTCTGAATTTGGAGCATTTATCTTTTCCCATAAAAAACTTGAATATAAACTGGTAATTCCTTCAGTGCCCAAGAGCTCTAATCCATCTTCTGCCGCATGAATATTCGTGGGAGTAACATTAATCAATTCTTCGTAGGCAATATCTTCTGTAAGTATTAACCCTGATTGTTCTGCAAAAGATGTACCATCAACATGGCACATGATGCATTTTGGATTCAATATGGATTCTTGTATTACCTGCCAGGTATCGTGACCTAAACAAAGCCTGCTAAATAAGATTGATAATAGAAAAAAATTACTTTTCATCGCTAAATATAACCATCATCCCAGAAACAAAAAACCCCACGAATGTAGGGCACTATTTAAATAAAAATAATTTTAATGGTTTTCTTTAAATAATTCTAATCGTTAAATAATCCTCCCTGTTTGTATATAGAATAGAACAACCAAATGATTATTACAATTGGTAGAATATTATCCTCTATTGAGAATAAGCTGATGAAATTTAAAATAAAAAGTATCGCACCAAGTTTTATTAGAACGTTTTCATTTCTCTTAAACCATTTACGCATTACAGCCATATATAAATATACAAAACCTAACTCTAGAATTATTTGTGCAGGTGTAAACAAAAAACCCATGAAGCAGTAGACTTGTCCATTGGAATCTCTTTTTTCTTATGTTTGGTCGACCAATGTTACAAGCAAAGCACCAAACATTGCTAAAAATACACCTATGATCTTTCTAGTATCTAAAGATTCACTTAGAAATAATCTTGCAAATATAACAATGAGCACGGTAGAGAGTTGATTATAGATGGCGGCTCGACCTGCAAGAGTATATTTAAATCCTGCTAGCCATAGAATTACAGATAAATAAGTTCCTAGGATAGAACCTAAAACTAAATGATGGTTTCTGAGACCATTTTTATAAGTTTGAATAAGATCAATAAAGCCAACTTTTAAAATGCAAATTATTATGGTCCCAACAAGCCCAACACCGAATCTGTAAAGTGCAACATATAATATTGGATGTTCTTCAAGGATCGGTTTTACAGATAACACTGAATAAGCAGTGAAAAATTGTGCTAAGATTCCAAGACAAATACCAATGTAGAGATTTTCTCTAGTTATGTTCCTAGGTACCTTGTATACCGTAATCACAATACCGCTGATAACAATAAAACCACCTAAATATGATTGGATAGCAATAGTTTCATTGAATAAAATAAATGCTAGAATAAAGATCGATGGTGTATATATGGTGGAGACCAATGCAGATATGCTTGAGCCCATTCTTTTCAAAGATTCTAAGAACAATGCATCTGCAATTGTTATGCCCAAAAATCCGCTTATTATAAGTATTATTAATTCATCTGAGGAAAATTTTGGGAGAGGTATGGAAAAAACTATTATTGTAACGAAGAACCCAAACACACCAATCAAATTCTTGATAGCGTTGAGTTGCAAGGCTTCAAATTTCTTTGATGAGATATCAAAAAGAATAACAGCAGAAGACCAGCAAAGTGCAGTTAATATAGCGTAAATATCACCCATTAAGTAATTTATCCATCATCCCGCAAACAAAAAACCCACATGTATGGATATTTGTGGGTATGTACGACTTTTGGATATAATAAATGAATAGTTATAGCGATAAATATCTATGTATATCTAATCGTATTATTTTACTTCATCTCTCAATGTTTCAAAAAAGGTAACAAAATCACTATCGAATCCTCCTTTGTATTTTTCCCAAGCTTCTTTTGCATATTGTTTTCTATAAAAGCTCATTCCAATTCTATCAAAGGCATCATTTGATAATATTCCATCTAAATATTGTAAGTAGATATTCTCAATTCTCCTCAATCCGGTTAATACCACAAAATCAAGGCTAATTTGATCTGTAGAACTTAAATTTTTTCTCAAATTAGAATTTTCCATCATTTCCGAAACTAATTTTGATAGACGTTCATCCTCTGCAATAGTTAGATATAATTCATTAATTTGTTCAGATACAGAT
>CAJVZI010000025.1 GCA_913020665.1 uncultured bacterium
AGATGAAGCCAATCATAATTTTCTAATTTCCCAAGATGTACTTCTTCATCCCATAGCGTTTCATATTCTACTTCCGCATAAGTAAGTGCAAGTGTAACAGCATCATCCCAAGGTTGTTTATTAGTGGGTGTGTATATGGCAATCTTAGGTTTTTTTTCTAATAGAATAATATCCATATTGCCTTGCTCTATTGCTGAATAAATATTGACTAACCCATTGGCATCAACCATTTCAAAGGTAACACCTCTAATTCGGCATTCGGTTTGGATCAATTGATGTGCATCAATTAAGAATGACCCACCGCGATAATTTAATAGCCACTCAACATTATTATTTTTGGTTAGGCTAAAGTATGCGATTCCATAGGCCTTCAAATGATCATTCTGTGATTGATCCATTGGAATAATAATCTTTTGTGCCAGAGAAATAGAAAGAATTAATAGGGGGATAAAATTTTTCATTAGCTCTCTAATTGTTTTATATCACGTATATGATAACGTATCGGTTCTGAAAAAATTGAAGACGGGTACTCATCAAGAATGCGCATATATTGAACCAAGGCCTTTTCAATATCTAAAATCTTATTTTCATATATTTGCCCTGATAGAATTATACCCTTATCGGCAAATTCTGTTTTATCAAGAGAAAAAGCAAATTTTAATGCATTATCAAAATCTTTAAGTCGATAATATAATAGGCTTAATCTGAGATTTGTAAGGGGTATGATTTTTGAAGATTTCAATTCTGTATTTATATATACTAACTCACGTATTGCATCACCTATTTTTTTCTGTCTTAAATAATGCTCAGCTTTTAAAAAGTGGGTAAATGCAACCTTATCTTCATCATTTGTTGAATAATATTTTGTAAGAAAGTTCTTTAATTCCATCAGGTCATTAAAAGAACCATCCAATGGGCTAATATTGAACATAGATTCATTAACAATTTGTATAGTTGAATCAGGATCATCAATCAGAAAATGAACTAAAATTTTCTTTAATTCAATCGAAGGTATAGGGTTTTGTTTTAATTGTCTTTTTAAGAACCCCAGCGCTTCTTTTGATTGACCTCTCGCTATCAGAACATCAGATATTCTTAAGATGATCTTTAGTCGCAATTTTTTATCGGGATTATTTTTTAGTGCTCTATTGAAAAGCATATAGGCTTGATCGAAATCTTGTAATATTCTATATTTTATCTCACCGAGTTTGAAATAAGCTTCAGCCAAAAGAGGAGATTTTTTAAGGGATACAAGCATTGAGTCATAAAGTTCAAGACTCGATGATAAATGATCACGTGAAATTGACGAGTATATTTGAAAAGGGTCTTCAAAAAAAATATTATTATCAAAAAAATATGGTATAAGATCTTGTTCATTTGCAGGGACTATTTGGTCTTCAAAGGTTTGAGCTAATCCCAGCAATACCTTCCCGGCAAAATTACCATCAATCTTTTTTTCTAAAATATAATTATAGGCGTTTATTGAATGTTTATATTGGCGTTCTTTTCTAAGGTCGTTGGCAAATGTGAGCCATTCATTCAAATCTTTTTTCCCCAACGATGACCATTCACTTTTTACTTCATATGCTTTTTGATAATCCTGTTGTTTGAAATGAAATCCACTTAAAATATTAAGTACCTTACCAGGCCTCTGTTTTGATGCATTTATAAGTTTTTTCTCAATAATTGGAAGAGCATCTTCTTGGTCACTCATGAGTAGTATGCGCCTTTCAATGACCCCATTTTGATTTGGCTCATGGATTAAATGGAGAATGAATTGATCCATTGCCTTATCATATATACGTCTAGCTTGATAATACACTCCACTTTCATACGATAAAAATGCTTGCCCAAATCTCTTTCTCCCTTTTTTAAGAATTGTATTTAGATCATCATCTAAACCATATTTTCCATAGATTGATACCATTATACGATATACTGATCGATTATTCTTGAACTTAGATAATCCTTTTGACCACACTGCAGCCGCCTCCTTTTGTTGGTCATTTAGATAATGGAACTCTCCAAGTTCAGCATAGATCTTTATATTATTTGACTCCTTTGCCAAGCGACCTCGAAGGAACTTTATACCTTCATCATAACGCTGATAATTCATATAAATAGACTTTAATTTTTGTATAGAGGAATGATGGCCAGGGTCATTATCTAAAATACCTTTATAGATTGCAATGGCCCCATCAATATCGCCTCTCCTTTCAAGAAGGCCTGCCGTTTTTAAAGAAGCTCTTTGGGAAGAGTAACTTTGCCCTAAAGTTTGGGATGAAACAATTAGAATAAAACTAATCAGATAGGATTTCATTATTATCTTTGATCTGAGTTTCTTGAGATATTTTGCTTAATGAATTAAAATATCGTTTTATCATTGTTTGGTGCTCTCTGGAGTAGCCAGCATTCATGGCATTATTCAATGCCTGAAGAGCAAGGTTTTCGCGTTGACCCATGTCAGATGGTAGACCGCCGGGGCCTTCTAGTACCAGATCAGATACAGCCGTTGATGATTTTCTATCATCTTTTTTACCACGCTGAGTCATTGATGTTTGGCTATCCAACATCCTTGATAGGATCCGTTGCTGCCTTTCTTTTGTTTTTCGGTTAAATCTTTTTTTCTGCAGGTCTTTAATAACTTCATCCATATCTCCAGCTATTCCGCTTAGGTCGCCCATTCCTTTTTGGCCAGAGTGTCGCATTTCATTCATCAATTGTTCAAGTGATTTTCGGATTCCTTTTTGTTTTGAAAGCATCTGCTGCATCATCTGCTGTTGAGCAGCCGCTGCCATTTGTCCAAGCCCTAGTTGCATTCCCTGCTGATTGACTCCTTGCTGTTGCCCTGCCATTTGTTGCATCGATTTTAAAAATTGTTCATACCCACTGGCAGAGCCTGACTCCTGCATGCTTTGCATGCTATTGAAGAGGCCTAATGTGGCTTCGTTAAGACCTTCCATCGCAGCATCTTGATTTTTACCTGCTTGATTCAAATTCCTATCAGTTAGCTTTGTTTTTGCCTCTTCCATCCCTGCATTTGCCTTTCCTATGCCTCTTCCGATCTCTGGAGTTATTGCAAATGTTTCGTTAGATAATTCCATCATTTGTTTAGTGATAGATTGTAATTGATCTTGCAGTAATTGTTGTCTGGAGGCTAATTCACGTAGTCTAGGTGAATTACGCGAAGATTGCTTTACATCATCCCGTAGTTTTTCTTCTTCAGAAGATAGATAAAGCATATCTTGCATTAGACCTTGAAACTTTTCAATCATTTCTGAAACGGTCTCCTGACTAAATCCCTGTTGGATATTCATCATTTGTTGCATCATCATTTCCATATTATCTAGAGATTCTTGGCTTGCATTATTTGCATCTGTCATGTTCTGTTGCGATAGACTCTCAATTGTTTCACCAAGAGAATTTTCTAGCTCTTGTGAAAGCTCAGAATCAGATAATTCAGATAATTCATTTGATGATGTCTCGCTAAATGGTTCAATAGCCTCTGCTGCCTCTTCCATTAAAGATATTATATTTTCAAATTCATCCAAATTCCGTTCTTCTTCTTGTGCAAGTCGTTCTAAGGTTGACACATCATCATTATCTTGTGTTTGACTTATTTCCTGATCTAGAGCTTGTTGTTGTTCAATTAATTGCTGCATTCTATTTTGAATCTCATCTAATTTTTGTTCTGCTTGAAATTTCTTGAAGATCTCAAGATATCTATCAAGGTCATTCTCTATTTGACCCATGTTTTCTGAAAGATCACTTAGGGCTTCTTGAAGAGAGTTCATATCCATATTCTCTAAAGCATTTTGTAGATCATCCATATTTTCTAGAAGATCTTTCGGAATGATTTCACTTATCAATTCAGATAATTCTTTAAATTTATCCAATAGGTCCGGAGAGAATAGTTTGTGCTTTTCAGCTTGATCTGTAATGTTTTGTAATGCATCGGCTACTTTCTCTAGATTTTCAATCTCCTCTTTGGACTTTTCTATTGAGTTTTTTAATGATTGTTCCTGATCCCAATCGAGCTCTTTTGACTTAAGTACCTCAAGTTCCATTTTTTCAAACTGTTCTTTTAGGTCCTCTATTTCTTGAATGTCACTAAGTACATCATCTATGAAATCATTTTCAGAATTTTCAACATTTTCATACAGATCAGCAAGAGAGGGTACCCGAACAATGAAGGTACTAGATACGGTCCTTTTTGGTCCAGAAATAATATCATTATCAGTTAATTCAAAATGAAAATGAACTTCATCTTCAGGCATTAGCATCATATCATTTAGATCCCAGTACATTTTTATTGTTTGATTCAACGAATCAGTATTTAGGTCATTTATATTAAACATTGCTACGTAAGGGTCAGCCTGTAGGTATGCAGGCCTTTGTACTTCATAAGCGAGCTGTAGATCTGTAAAACCATAATCATCACTAACCTCCAAATGGATTGGTACCGATTGATCATTTCCTAATTCCGTGATAGGCGAAGGTTTCAAGATAGATAAAGTAGGATAATGGTCAGGTATGATCTGTAGTTTGTATGGTATAGGGTCTCGGTTTGTAATTCCACGCTTATCTACAAGATTTACAGTAAACTGTCCCTCATCCATTAATTTAAAATAACCAGATGCTTGATTGTAGTTTGAAGCCATTTTTGATCGTTCACCATTTATCTCTACATAAGCATTTTTTAACATCCGATTTGATGTAAGGTCTATTTGTATGATCGATCCTTTTAATCCCTCGATTAGCGCAATATTGCCTTCTTGTTGAACTTTTTCGAGTTTGCTGTATTTTGGAGGAATTATTGTTAGAGAAAAACTTTCAAAAATAGGTCTATCTGTTACAAAAATAGTAAACGGTTTAGTAGCAACGCTTTCCCATGCTTCCCAAAAATGGTTTGCTTTAACAAAAGCTTGATACGAATAATCCTGGTATAGCTCAGGCAATTTAAAATGATATGTCCCATCATCAATGGGTGTAGCAGAAAATTTTAACTTAAGTGAATCCCTCTTTTTTGTTGATACTTGATTTGGCGTTAGATAAAGATGTACTGTATCAGGGAATGAAGGAGTGGCCTGGATATTGATCTCAGTATTATCACCACCAATTATATGTATATCCCCAGACATGGACATAAGTGAAAAAGGCTTAGGAGCAGGAAAATGTTTTGTGGGGTTGGTCCAACGATAAAATGAATTTGCTGACAAATCATAGCTGAGAAAAAATATTAAAATTGCAAATACCCAAGTTGCCAATAATAGAATTTTGAGTCTAGTCGATTCATCATTGTTAAATGAGATATTGAGATCAATAGAGTTTAATTTTTCTTTAACATTCTTTATATAAGTTTGAGCTAGTATTCTCGATTCATTCTGATCAGCACTTGTTTCAAGTTGCAGTGCATTAAGCACTGTGTCGTGTTTATCTGAAAAGATATTACTACCCAATTTAGATGCTAAACTTTCGACATTATATCTCTGTATATTATTATTATTGGCCCAATAAAAATAAATGACCCAATATATGGTAATAAGAAGAAATATCACTGATGAACCAATTAGAATAGCTTTTTTTATCTTGGGATCAAAGTAGAAAACGGATTCTAGTTGGACCATGGCAACAAAGGTCAGAGTTGTTATGACCAAAATCCATATGATATGTGTAAAAAAATGCTGATATAGCAAATGTAAACGGAATTTTTTTATATACTTTTCTATCTGCATTATTGCGTCAGAGCAAAATAAATGATGTTTACTCCCATTTTTAAAGCAGCTTCACGAACTGGCCAGGGGTCTTGGTGTACACTCTCATTTTCCCAACCATCACCAAGGTCTGATTCATATGTGTATAATAATATAATTCGTTCACCCTCAAAAAGTGCCAAGGCTTGGGGGGGGTTACCATCATGTTCATGTACCTTTGGCAGCCCATTGGGGAAGCTGTAATAACTATGAAATAAACGATGGGTATAGGGCAGCGGGACTAGATCTTTATTTGGGAATACTCGTTTAATTTCCCGTCTAAAGGAAGCGTCCATACCATAATTATCATCTGCATGTAAAAATCCATTGTTCATTAATATAGATCTCAATGCAATCACCTCATCATCTGAAAAATTTATATTACCATGTCCAGTTAAATAAAGGTAGGGATGTTGGTTGGCATCTTCATCTGTAAGTTTTATACGAATTTCTTCTAGATTCGTAGATATAGCGGTATTCTTATTAAGATAATTCAAAAGATTTGGTATGCTACTTGGGTCACTATACCAATCTCCACCCCCACCATAATGTATACGTGCAATTGAGAACGTCTGGGCTTGGAGACTGTATAGAATGAACAATATTGAATAAATCTTTTTCTTCATTTTATAAATATGCAATAATTATATGATATGTTCCAAAAATATGTTGAAGAAAGTTAGGCAGTTTTTATTAGTCTCTTCTTGTAAAAATCATGGGAATCATGGAATTTTACTTACCAATGGTTCTAAATAAAAAAACATACCCTATTTTGTTTTTCATTTTCTTGGTCAGTTTACACGGACAGGTCAAGGAAAAGAAGCCTAGAACATTTTTGTTTGGATTGATCAAGTTCGATACAGAATCTGAATATGAAGATGGATATTGGATCAATAAATGGTTCTATGCAAGGGAATTCGCAGCTCCAATTAGTATAATACCAATTGAAATTCGATATGGGATAGGTGCCAATGGTAAATCAACCGGTAGTGCATCTAATCTATCAAGTGACTCTTTTAAAGATGATCCAAAAAAGATCAGATATGAATCTGATGTTTCTTCTATTAGTCAAGGAGTTAACAATATATGGGGCTCATCTATTGAAGTAGATGTAGGCCTAATTAACCTACCTCATTACATTGTTGGTACTAGTTGGATGAATGTTATGAATGGGCTTTCATATCGGTCAAGTACATTATTTGCACCAGCGGCCGTTCCGTATAATGAGTGGGCGGCTACTAATTCTAATTGGGGTGACACAACTTACTTTTCACCAAAACTTTCTGAATATCTTGCCACCACGCATTTTCAATATCAACCATTCGATAACTGGTATTTGAATTTCCGTTATTCCTATGGGTTGGCCTCCGCACTTTTCTATTCTCCGGATAAAGAAACATGGAACAATGATCTGTCTGGTTCTGGAACTTCTGCAGCAGGAGCGCTAGGAATACGTTTTATATTGGACCCTGGTAAAAGTAATCGCTTTACGGTTGGAATGGATTTTCGCTATTCATATACGAAAATTCATACCATAAATGACCCGAATGATATAACGCCTATTACACGGTTTGATCTTTCAAATTATGGTATATATTTAACCTTGTCCGCTTTCTATGGCGGTAATAAAACAAGTGGAGACAAGGCAAAGAGATCTTATTATAGAAAGGATTATATTGAATCATTAAAAACATTTAACAAATTCATGTCTGAATATCCAAGTCACTCTAACCGCCACCGCGCCGAAGAATATATTGCAGATTGTGAGTATAAAATCCCATACCAATTAATGGAAAAAGGTTTGGTCTTAGAAAGATCTGGTAAAACTCAAAAAGCACTAAACATGTATAAATATGCTAGATCAAGAGTGAAAAATGATAGTATAGCCTATAATATGATCCAGGGAAGGATAGAGCAGATAGCATTATTATGGATGATCGAAGCAGAGAAGTTTTTGAATGAGTCAAAATATATCAGGGCCTATAATTTGGTTAAGAATGTAGCAGAATTCTCTGATCAAGGTAAAAAAGAGATCAGGAGATTTAAGTCTTGGGTAATACTGGGAGAAGGTAAGGAATATCAAGAATTGGGATTTATAGGTACAGCTATGGAAAAATATGCTGAAGCACTTGAGATGAATCAGGATCTAGTGTATGAAGTGAAAGCCTTACAATATAAAGCAGGAATACAAATGGCGAAACTTGCCACAAAGGCAGATGAATTTGAAGAGGTGCAGCTGGCTATTTATTCCTTGGAATTTGCAAGAGAACTTTCAGGTGGGATTGGACAAAAGAATGAACAATTACTATTGGACCTAAAAGAAAGACTAAAATCATATGATAATTATAAATCAAGAGCATTAATAGATAGGAGGATGAATCTTGGACGATTAGAGCTAGACATCGCCCGATCAAAAAAACTCAATATCGGCCAAACGTTGCCTGAGGTTGAGGCGCTTCTTGGCGAACCACATGAAAAAATTCTAGGGAATAATGGGACGGATCAAGAAAAGCAGTTATGGATCTATTTTATGGATCAAAGATCACTTCAATTATCATTTCAAAATTTTCTCCTATTTAAAATTGAAGAATTGTAAAAAAGCTTAATGCAATTCTGTTCTATTTAAAAAAATAAAAACCAAGTATTTTTAAAACTGTGAAAATCATAATTCAAATTCTTTTTATTATTTTATTTTCCGTAGATCTGTTCGCGCAGTCCGATGACCGGGACTATGATGAAGAACTAAGATATCAAAATGAGGCAATTAATGCTCTTAAAACTGAGATTAGTCAACTACGATTAAAGATCAAGACCGCAGAATCACGAGAAAGAAGTGCCTCCAATCGTATCTCATCAATAGATGAAGAAATATCCCTAACTGCAAAATTAATTCAGTCTTTGAAAATTGAAGAAGAAAAGACAAGAAAAAGAATTTTAAACTTAAAAAGTGACATCTTAAGTAATGAAAATGAATTAGAAACTCTGCGTTCAAGATATAAACAGAGAGTGGTAAACTCCTATCTTAAGGGTAGGATAACGGATCTAGAAAGAGTTTTTTCTTCTACAACTTGGCGTCAGGCTATGTATCGAACGCACTATTTAAAAATAATTTCTGAGATTGAAAAGAAAATGACAAAACAAATTGAGAAATTATTAATTGAGATCAGTCAGCAAAAATTAGAGTTGGAAGCTGCTCTAAGGAATAACCTTAGTTTGGCTAGAGATAAAGAACAACAGATCAATTCTTATCGTGACATGCGTATTAATAGAGAAAAAGAGCTTAACAAGATTCGCAATGATAAAAAAGCATTAGCACATTATGTTGAGGAGAAAGAGGCAGGAGTAAAACAGCTTGAAAGTATAATCAAAAAGGTTCTTGAGGATAAAGCACGCTTTGAACGAGAGCAGCGCATACGTCAACAGCAAGAAGCACTTAAAACCAAAAGCTTTAGAGCACTGAAGGGACAACTTCCATGGCCGGCACAAGGGCGTATAATTGCAAAGTTTGGTAACCAATGGAACCCCAAACTCAAGACCACCACTGAAAATCCTGGAATTGATATTAAAGGACAGCCGGGTTCTGCAATTAGAACTGTTCTAGGTGGCGTCGTCACAACTATAACATACATAAGAGGATACGGGACCACTATTATTATAGATCATGGTGGAGGTTTTTATACAGTATATAGTCATGTGACCAATATTCAAACAACTGTGGATAGCCAGGTTCGTAACGGGGATGTTATTGCATATATGGGTGATTCAGGATCTATAAACGGATCAAAGTTACATTTTGAGATATGGGGCAAAGGCCAAAAACTTGACCCAGAAAAATGGTTAATCAAGAGATAGTATCTACTAGCATTTTTGCGGCTCAAAGCAAAGTATGGGGCCAGCTCAAGCAAATTTCTTTATCAGATAAATTAGGTAGTGCTTATTTATTCTCAGGTCAGCCTGGATGTGGTAAAGAAGGTATTGCCATACAATTTGCAAAATTGTTGAATTGTGAGTCTGGTGAGGGAAATATCTGCGAAAATTGCCCTTCATGCATTAAGATTACAAATCTGCAACATGAAAAATTAAATTTGATATTTCCATTGCCGACTCCAAAGAAACAAGGAAATACAGGGCTAGATAGCATTGATAACAAGGACTTAGATACGGTCAATGAGGCAATCAAAAAAAAATCTCAAGACCCATTTTATAAGATCAGAATACCCAAAGCTACAAGAATTTTAATACAGTCCATTCGTGGCCTTAGAAAAAGTCTTTATTTAAAGAGTGATAACCTAGGCAGAAAGATGGTGCTGGTATTTGATGCTCATTTATTATGCGCTGGACAAGGAGAAGCAGCGAATGCTTTTTTAAAACTCCTTGAAGAACCGCCTAAGAATACAACTCTTGTTCTAGTCACAGATCATGTAGAATTATTATTGCCAACAATAATATCTCGTTGCCAGCGATTAGGTTTTCCGAAGTTAGATGATCTGTATATAGAAAATTGGTTCAAAACAAAAATGGTTAGACCTGAAGATATCCCTCTTCTAGTAGGCCTTAGTCGAGGAAACTTTTTTCATGCTCAATTTTTTATATCACAATCTTTAGAAAGACTAATTAAACTAGTCGAAGATCTTACTAGATCGATTAATCAAGATGACCCTGAAAAATGGCGTAAATTCATTCAAGACTATTCGAAAATGGCTAAGCAGGATATTGAAAAATTCTCCTTGCATTTCATGCTTTTAAAAATTTGGTACCAAAGTGCAAATAGGTTTCAAAAAAATATTGATGACTCATTACATAATACTTCTTTGAAAAAAGGTATAGAACGATGTGTGAGGACCTACGGTACAGCTGATTTCCCAGCTATTGTGTTTGAATTGGAGGAAGTAGTAAGTGCAATTTCAAAAAATCTTTATATGCCATTGGTCTTAGTAAATCTTTTATTGCATATCCAAAAGCATCTCAGATCATGAAAAATTATTTTTATATCACTACTCCTATATATTATGTGAATGATAAGCCTCATATAGGGCATGCATATACAACTATTCTTGCCGATGTTTTAGCACGCTATAATAGAAATATTGGAAGAAAAACATTTTTTTTAACCGGACTTGATGAGCATGGCCAAAAAGTACAACAGGCAGCAGAAGAAAATGGAATAGACCCCAAAAAGCATTGTGATCAGATGGCACCGAGATTTAATGAGCTATGGAAAAAGCTCCATATTTCTAATGATGATTTTATCCGTACCACTGAAGAGCGACATCAAAAAGTTGTAAAAGAATTTTTACAGATCGTAATGGATAATGGCGATATTTATGAAGCCGAATATGAGGGTCTGTACTCAGTGTCAGAAGAACGGTTCATTACAGAAAAAGAAGCTGAAAGTGGTGAGTTTAGAGATATAAAAAAATTGAAAGAGAAAAACTACTTCTTCAAAATGAGTAAGTACCAACAAGACCTTATTGAACATATTGAGTCTAATCCAAATTTCATCCAACCAGAACATCGAAAGAATGAAATTCTTGGTTTTTTACGCCAGCCTTTAAACGATCTTTGTATCTCTAGGCCAAAATCAAGATTAAGCTGGGGAATTGAGTTGCCTTTTGATTCGGATTACGTAACCTATGTATGGTTTGACGCGCTCATAAATTATATAACTGCAGTAGGCTTTAAAGAAGATAAAGATCAATTTGATTCTTGGTGGCCTGTGTCTTACCATCTAATTGGTAAAGATATACTTACCACACATGCTGTATACTGGCCTACTATGTTATTATCCGCAGGTATTCAGCTACCTCAATCCATCTTTGCGCATGGCTGGTGGCTTATGGGAGAATCAAAGATGAGTAAATCCCTGGGAAATGTTATTAATCCGATGGATCTGATCGATGATTATGGAGTAGACCCAGTTCGTTATTATCTTATGAGAGAAATGGTCTTGGGTCATGATTCTAGCTTCACAATGGAATCATTCATACAAAGATATAATAGCGACCTGGCGAATGATTTTGGAAATCTACTAAGTAGAGTAAGTACTCTTATAAAAAAGAATTATGATGCTAGAATACCAGAGCCAGGAGATTATTTGGAATCGGACATCCAGATCAAGATGAAGGGTGAATCATTATCTTCCCAAATAGAAATATTGATAGCTGATATGCGCTTAAATGAAGCGATAGAGGAGATCATGCAGTACATTAGAACCGTTAATAAATATATGGAAGACAATGCGCCTTGGAAATTGGTTAAAGAAGATAAAATAGCTGCAGGAAGGGTGCTATATATTGCTGGCGAAGCTCTAAGATTAAGTGCTGTTTTGTTATCGCCGGTGATGCCTCATCGTACTTCAATATTGCTGGATGCATTAAGTGCTAGAGATACTGATATATCTTGGGGAAAGCTTATTCCTGGGGATATTTTGAAAGACCATGAACCATTATTCCCAAGGATAAAATAAGACCTAATATTCATGCTGAGGGATGTACCAAATACCCTTAGCATGATCCACTTTACCTTTTATTTCTTCTACGACTATTCTGTCAATGATATTTACTCCTCTTTTTGACATAAGTTCAAATGTATCTTCGCCTTCAATATTAGGTGTGTGATCAGGGAAATTTCTTCTTGTACGATGGATCCAATAGGTATCTGAAAAATTATTTTTATCAAATTCTCTTTCGATACCTTCTTTCCCGATCATAAAGCCTAAGAGGCCACCCCAGGTTGCAGTGGGATTATCGGAATCCCAACCGCATAAGGTCCCAATTTTAATTGTGCGTAGGATATCGCCGGCTCCATAGAAGAGGCTAATAAGGCTAGCTGCGAAATTTATACCAGCGTCGAAAGGTCGGTTATAACTATATCCGTCACTACTATTTTTTTGATATCGCTGGTAAACCTCGTCTCTCGTTTTTTCCCAGTTATTTTTATCGGAATTATTTTTATAAGAAGTAAAAATAAAGTCATACATTTTTGCAGAAAAAGAGTTTTTAGGAAGCTCCTTTCGTGCCTTATTTGATAACCAGAACACTTTTTCATTCATTGATAAAGAATCATTAACACTTGATGCGAGTGAGTGCATACTAACATAGAAATTGGATATCCATTCAGCATCAAATTTTGCCGTTGTTCGAATAGGTAGATATGCTAATTTCAATGCTACGTCAGGTCTCCCAGGAGCAAAAAGCCCAAATATTTCTGTAGTTAATTGGGCATCTATCATGGAATAATTTGGATTATTTTCTGGTTCGCTTGTTAAAGGAGGTACCATCCCATCCATCATGAGATAATAGGCAGTCTCATTAGATACCCATAGATAATTTTCATTTTTAGGGGCATCTTCATTTGAATAGATATGTTTTATCCAGCCTTCTTTTATTTGTTTGGCTGAAAGGATAGTTGTGTTATGGTATTCTAAAAGATGCTGGTACATATATTCTATGTCTGTATCATCATCAGCATACCAAGCACTTCCTTCGTTTATAAAAAAGTAATCGATCATCTTATTGGAATTTGGGAGATAATGTCCCCATATATTTGGCTGGTCAGGTTTTCCCCAGTTATTATCAGTGTAGAAGGGTGCTTCTATTTTATCCATCTCTGTTATAAGGCCCGTCCAGTTTGCAATGCATTGTCCAAGCCAAAACCCCTGTAATTGATCTACGTACCGAGCTCTAGAAATTATCAATTCAGTTGATCTAGAATTATACACTTTAGCTTGTATATCATTATTGATTGTCTCACTCTGTGAAAATGAAATACAGTATGCACTGGCCATACTAATTGAGAGATGTCTTAGATAATTAATTGGACCTTATTAGTGGTTTAGAAACAGTTCCAGCATAATTAGGCTATCTGGAGTTTGGATCTATTATAAAAATAAAAGGCTATGGTAATAGAAAGAATAGAATAAACTATAAGTAAGTAGACATAGGTCCCTTCCAGACCAAACCACAAAAAGCCTTGCTGGTATATTAATCCTAATATGATAAATATTTTTGATAATTCAATACCGATTGAATATTTTTTTTTATCTAATGCTGATGTAAAAGAAAAAATATGGAGAATGATCAAACCACCATAGATGTAGTTTAGGGTCATACTTTGAAGATGAATGATGGTGAAGAAATGAAACATAAGAATTACAGAAATATTTAATTGGAAAAATGACCAGATAATAAAAGAAAAAGAATCATTTGTCTTATATTTTTTTTGTTCATAGGGATCCGCTACTGTATAGACCGGATATTGTTTTTCAACATCCTCAGGTCGCCATCCTGTCGGCATGAACCATATTCTTATTTTATCCCATATTTTCTTAGTACGATAGGCATCTTGGAGCAATTGCCAAAGGTGTTTATAATTAATAATAACAGGGTTCCAGGTACGAACTGGACGTAGAGTGCCATATACTGGCTTAACAGTTTCTAGTTCTGGTTGGAAAGATCCAAAAATTTTATCCCATATAACAAATATCTGCCCATAATTCTTATCTAAATATTCAGGGTTAATTGCATGATGTACCCTATGGTGTGATGGAGTAATAATAATATGCTCTAGCCAGCCTAGTTTATTGATCAGTTTCGTATGATACCAGAATTGCATGAACAGATGTATAGGGCCAATAATAGAAAAGATCTTTGCAGGAATTCCAAGTAGCGCAGCGGGAATCATTAATATTGCACCAAAGTGAACGGTCTCTGATATAGACTGCCGCAAGGCACAAGACAGATTGAATTCCTCGCTGCTATGATGGATGATATGACGATTCCAAAAAATATTTACACGGTGGTTAAGGCGATGGAGCCAATAACCAGTAAAATCCTGTACTATAATTGCAACGAGTACTGCTGCCCATACTGGCTCTAACTTATATATCATCAACCGTTCCAAAAACCAAGAGTAGCTAATAATAACAATACTAAGTTTCATTGCATCCTTTGTTATATTAGATATTCCGGAGCTTAGACTTGAGATCAGGTCTGCTGATCGATTAACTTGGATGCCAATCATGCGTGATGCGACCTCTTCTACAATGATGAGAACAAAAAAAATGGGAATTACAATAAATAGAGACTGAATAAAGAAACTCATCTATACCAGACTACTTATTGAATTACCAATGCCAATATTCTTTCCAATGACAGCACTGGATGAACTATTAAAAATTGAACTAATTAATTTCATGATCGTGATAAAGTAAAAATCAGATTACTTTTACCTATCATTTTACAATTAGAATTAAAGAAATGCTAACCGATACTCATTGCCATCTATTTTATGATGATATTAAAAATGATCTTCCTAATGTATTAAAAAGAGCAGAAGATCTTGGTGTTGATCGATTTATTTGCGTAGCTACCAATGTGGAAGATGCAAAAGAATGTTTAGACCTCACCAAGGCCTATGATAATATTTATGGTTCTGCAGGCGTACATCCACATGATTCAAAAGATGCACCTGAAGATTATGTCGATCGCATTTATGATTTAATGGAATCTGACTCTATGGTCGCTGTGGGGGAGATGGGCCTAGATTATTTTAGAAACCTATCAGATCCTCAGATTCAAAAAGATGTATTCCGTACACAGATGAGTATATCAAAAGAATTAAATAAGCCTGTTATTTTCCACAATCGAGATGCTGATCAAGATGTGGTATCAATATTATCTGAATTCCCCGATGTAATTGGTGTTGCCCATTGTTTTTCAAGTAATCTAGAAACAGCTGAAAAATTTATAGAACTTGGATATTATATTTCTTTTTCAGGAAACCTTACTTTTAAAAATAGCCATCTACCAGAAGTTGCAAAGCAGATCCCTTTGGGTCGGATTTTGGTTGAAACGGACTCACCTTACCTCAGCCCCGTCCCCCACCGAGGCAAGACAAATGAGCCTGGCCGCGCACGGTTTGTTGCCGAAAAATTATCTGACATACATGGATTGCCTTTGGAAAGGATAGCTGAGATCACATCAAAAAATGCCACAGAACTTTTTGGATTATAATTATTTTGTCCACAGCTAATAAAAATCATCCTTTTAGAAAAAAATGGGGACAAAACTTTCTTACAGATACGAATCTTCTAGATAAAATAGCCAAAACAATTGACCCAAAATCAGATGATGATTTTTTAGAGATCGGTCCAGGTGAAGGAAGTCTTACAGAAAGGATCTTCCCTTATGTTAATGATATGGTCGTAGTTGAAATAGACCCTTTACTTATAAAGGTATTAAAGGCAAGACCTATATTAAAAGGAGTGGAAGTTGTTCATGGGGATATCTTACTCCAAGAAATAGAAGATCTACCAATTGATGAGCCGGTACGGATCATTGGTAATATCCCATATAATATTACATCGCCGATTATTTTTTGGCTTATAGAACAACTTGATTATTGGGATGATGCGTATATCATGATGCAAAAAGAGGTCGCAGACCGGCTTAATGCTGTAGTAAATACAAAAGCATATGGTAGATTAACTGTTGTTGTGGGAGCATACTTAGATGTTCATATCTGCTTCACTATTAAACCAGATGTATTCATCCCAAAGCCAAAAGTTGATTCTGCTATTGTGAGATTCACTAAAAAAGTCCGCCCTAAAATAGATGATGATAAATATATGAGATTTAACAAAATTGTTAGTGCAGCCTTTTCGCAGAGGAGAAAAATGCTCCGAAATACTTTGAGCGGATGGGGTATATCAAAAGAAGTTCAAGAAAGTATTGATTTTACTAGACGGCCAGAAACCTTAACGATTGATGAATTTGTGTCCATGGTTTAATCCTTGTATGTCATAACCTAAACAGGTAAAATCGCCGGCTTTTTTGAAGTACAGTAATCAGAATTATTACCACAAGCTACACTTTGGAGGTGATTTAAGTGGTTGAAGTTCAGGTAAAAGAAAAAGAATCGTTTGAACGAGCCCTGCGTCGGTTTAAAAAGATGTGGGAAAGAGCAGGTGTCCTTAGGGAGATCAGAAATCGTTCTTTTTATGAAAAACCTAGCGATGTGAAGCGGGAAGCAAAGAAGAAGACCGTTCGACGTATCAAACGACTTGCTAGGATAGAAGCATTGCGAAACAATCCGCGTGCTAATAAACAGCGTAGACGTAGACGCCGAAAGTAAGTTCCCAAAAGGGAAAATTAAAAAGCCTTGGTTTACCAAGGCTTTTCTTTTTTGGAACCTTTTTTATTTCTACCTGTTTTCGTTTAAACTAGTATCTCTTAAAAATTAAAAGAATATATCCATATGTTGATTCGTAGCATTTCCGGTGTTAGAGGTCTTACAGACTCTCATTTAACACCAAAAATATCATCTATTTATGCAAGAGCACTTCATACTTCTCTTCCTGATGGTGTGATCATGGCTGGCCGAGATAGTCGACCATCAGGGGATATGATTTTGCATGCAATGACCGAAGAGCTAGTAGGTTTAGGCAGAACAGTTATACAGTGTGGGATAGTCCCAACGCCAACCGTACAATTTATGGTTCACAATACTGAAGCTGTAGGTGGTTTTATTGTTACCGCTAGTCATAATCCTGTTGAGTGGAATGGAATAAAATTTTTAAGACCAGATAGTACTTTTTTTCATCCTGAAGAATGCCAAGATCTTTTTAATATGGTTGATCAAAATGTAGAATTGAAAAAATCAAAAGAAGCTGGTATTGTGTGGCCAGAGCAGAATGCTATTCAGAAACATGTGATCGCATGTGCAAGTATTAGCTGTATTGATCTAAATAGAATTCAAAGGAGAAAATTCAAAGTTGTTATAGATGCAGTCAATGGTGCTGGTGCCATAGCACTTCCAAATATGCTAGAAGCATTGGGATGTGAAGTAATTGAATTAAATTGTGAACCAGATGGGAACTTTACTCGGGGGACTGAACCACTTCCTGAAAATTTGAACGATTTATCTGCAATGGTAAAAAACCATAATGCTGATGCGGGTTTTGCTGTAGACCCTGATGCAGATCGGTTAGCCGTAGTTAATGAACATGGAGAACCTCTGGGAGAGGAATATACTCTTGTATTAGCTGCAGATGGATATATAAATGAAACTGGAAAGAAGGAAAGATTCGTGGTCAATCTCTCAACATCTCTAGCATTAGAAAAACTAGCTCATAAAAATGGAAGCACCGTAGAAAGGTCTGCTGTTGGCGAGATAAATGTTGTCAATAAAATGAATGAGGTCAATTCGAATCTAGGGGGAGAAGGGAATGGTGGTGTTATTTTAAAAGAATGTCATTTAGGTAGAGATTCAATGGTTGGTGCTACTATGGTTTTAAATAGGATGTCTCAAACAGAAAATACGTTAAGTGAAATTCACCGAACCTTACCAATATTTAAAATTGTAAAAGATAAAATAAGTGTAGATACAATAGATTCAGATGAGCTAATAGATAAAGTAAGTAATTTATTCAATGATGCAGATAAAAACGATCTAGATGGAATAAAATTTACATGGGATGATAAATGGGTACATCTAAGAAGATCAAATACAGAACCTATTATGAGGATATATGCGGAAGCACCAAGTGAAGATCAGGCGCTAGAATTAGTATCAAAAATAAGATCAATTATTTGAATGAATGAATTTGCTCATCTCATTGACCACACAAACCTAAAGCCTAATGCAACAAGGTCTGAGATCATACAACTTTGCGAAGAGTCAATAGAGTATGGGTTCTCAGCTGCTTGCGTAAATCCTGCCAACGTTCCTTTAGCTAGATCAGTGTTAAATGAAAATAAACCTAAGTTGTGTACAGTAATTGGATTTCCACTTGGATCTATTTCGGTAGAAATGAAGTTTGCGGAAGCTCGATTCTTAATTCATCAAGGTGCAGAAGAATTAGATATGGTATTAAATATTGGGGCATTGAAGGAAGGTGAAACAAATATCGTTGAACGTGAGATACAACAGGTCGTCAATGCTGCTGATGGGAATTGTGTAAAAGTGATTATTGAAACATGTCTGTTAAATGATAAGGAGAAGATATCGGCCTGTATTTTAGCTAAAGAGAATGGTGCGGATTTTGTAAAAACATCCACAGGTTTTTCATCTGGAGGTGCAAATGTTGATGATATCAAGCTAATGCGGAGAACAGTTGGCGATGACATGGGAGTAAAGGCAAGTGGAGGGATAAAGACATTAGAGCATGCACGTGCTATGGTCAATGCAGGAGCAGATAGGATCGGAACAAGCAGTGGTGTTGAGATAGTTTCATGAGCGATAAGATCACTATAAAACGAGGTGCTGAGCTTGAGCTAGATATAGAGTCTTTAGCCTACGGAGGGATGGGCCTTGCAAGGAAAGATAACTTTGTCATTTTTGTAAAATATGCAATTCCTGGGCAAAGGGTACTTGTGAAGATCTATAAAAAAAGAAAAGGATTTGCGGAGGCGCAAGTATTAAAACTCATAGAAGAATCTCCAAATGCTGTGGAGGTTTGTTGTAAGCATTATTGGATATGCAGTAAGATTCAAAGTTTATCGTATGATGAACAAATAAAGGAAAAATCAGCTCAGGTGGAGGATGCCTTCAACAGGCTTGGCGGTTTCACAGATTTTAAACTGGGTTCAGTGATGAAAGCAGAAAACATCTATAATTACCGAAATAAAATGGAGTTTACTTTTTCTCCTAATCGTTGGGTTCTAGAGTCTGAACCAGAAGGCGTGGATAGATCTTTTGCTCTAGGACTTCATATCCCAGGACGTTTTGATAAAATTCTTGATATTCATAATTGTCACATACAACCAGAAATAGGAAATAGAATTCTTTCTGTAGCCAGAGATCTTTGTTTAGAGCACCCGGAGCTAAGACCCTATGACCCTAGATCTCACATCGGATTTTTAAGGTTCTTAATGTTGCGATATGGTGTAAATACAGGAGATCTAATGGTGAATATAGTTACATCCTATCATGATATAGATAAGCTTTCACCATTAACAGATACACTGCTAGAAAAATTCCCAGAGATAACATCACTTGTAAACAACGTGAACACACGTAAGGCAGACGTTGCTTTTGGAGAGTATGAGACCTTGCTATATGGTGACCCGTTTATTCAGGAAAAGATAGGTGACCTCACTTTTGAGATCTCAGCAAATTCTTTTTTTCAGACCAACACTTTGCAAGGAGAGATATTATACAAAGAAGTGGAAAAAGCAATTAGCCTCAAAGGCGATGAGGTCATTTATGACTTATATTGCGGTACTGGAACAATCGGCCTATATCTATCTAAAAATGCTAAAGAGGTCTACGGATTTGAAGTAATTAGATCTGCACTTGATGATGCAGAAAAAAATGCTGATCGCAATGATATTTCAAATGTTCATTTTCTCAAAGCAAACCTCGATACTTTTTTCAAGTCTGGCCAACTACCCAATAGAATTCCAAGGCCAGATGTTATTATAGTTGATCCTCCTAGAGCAGGAATGCATCAAGATATGGTAAGCTATTTACCAAAATTAAAAGCAAAAAAGATTGTTTATGTATCGTGTAACCCTACAACACAGGCAAGGGATGCAAGGATTCTGTGTGAAAATGGATATAAGATAAAAGATGCTACGATGGTAGATATGTTCCCACATACTCCACACATAGAAATGGTTATGCTATTTTCTAAGTAATGCCTTTGAAAAACGTGATTCGGGTATATTGATATCAAACTGTATATCATCAATAACCCATTCAGTACCTTTACTATTTCGTTTTAATTCATCTTTAAAATTAATTCGTGATGGAAACCATCGTCCTTGGAACTTTTTTACATCACTCATTGTAGAGGTTTTCAATAA
>CAJVZI010000026.1 GCA_913020665.1 uncultured bacterium
TGTCTAGCTTGAAAGACCATACGTTCAAGGTCATCGATGCGACAAGAGACCTTGCTGTTGCCTATAAACCAAATTTTGCATTCTTTGAGCGTTGGGGCGCGGTCGGGTTTGCCTGGCTTGAGGAAACGGTCAGTTACATTGGTGATCAGTATATAAAAATAGCTGATGCGAAGAGGGGTGATATTGGCAACACTGCCAAGCAATACGCCGAGAGTGTTTTCAACCACTTTGGATTCGACTCTGTTACTGTAAATCCTTACATGGGCTCTGACAGTATTGCTCCCTTTATTACAGATAAGACTAGAGGCGCTTTTGTATTATGTAGAACCTCTAATGCGTCTGCAAAAGACCTGCAAGACCATCTCGTAAATGGACAACCGCTCTACGAACATGTAGCCCAAATGATAAAAGATCTGAATACTCTAGATAATGTTGGTCTTGTAGTGGGTGCAACTGCCCCGGATGAATTAAATCGTATACGAAGTATTGTACCTGATGCCCCATTATTGATCCCTGGAGTGGGCGCACAAGGTGGAGACCTTACCCATTGCCTCAAAGTAGGTAATCAGAGCGGTGTTGGTCTGATCAATGTGTCTAGAGATATAAGCTTTAAAGGTGATATGAGTGAGGATGCGATCCATAGATCTGCATCAGATTATGTAGAACAAATGAGAAAGGTAATGAGCTAAATGAGTGAGCGAGATCAGATACTATCTATTTTTAGATCCACAGAAGCTCTGTTGGAAGGACACTTTGTTTTGACTTCTGGAAGGCACAGTGCTTCTTATTTCCAGTGTGCCAAGGTTTTACAGCATCCCGAGTATCTAACCGCATTTTCTATTATGATCGCCGATGAGTATGAAGATCAGGCCCCTGATGTTGTAATATCTCCAGCAATTGGTGGTGTGGTCTTAGGAACAGAGGTGGGGACTCAATTAGGCTGTCGTACCATTTTTGCAGAGAGGAAAGAAGGGGACATGGTCATTCGTAGGGGTTTTCATATAGAAAAGGGCGAAAAAGTTTTAGTTGTTGAAGATGTCATCACTACAGGTGGCTCTGTTAAAGAGGTCATGGACCTGGTCGAAAAAGCGGGTGGCAACATACTTGGTGTTGGCGTTTTAGTCGATCGCAGTAATGGATCAGTAACACTTCACAATAATCAATATTCAATCGTAAAATTGGACGCAGTTAGTTATGGAGAAGATGAGGTCCCAGATGATCTCGCTGCAATTCCAATACAAAAACCTGGGAGTCGATATTTATCATGAAACATTTTATTATACCATCTTTACTCGTATTTGGACTTATAAATATGAGTTGTGGAAAACCAAAAAAGGAAGCGCAAGTGAATGCAACAACGGAGCAATCAGCTCAAGAAACAAAACAACCGGAACAAGTAGACCAAGATAAGCAACAAAAGGATGTTGCGATCATCACCACCGATTTTGGTGATATGGTCGTCGAGTTCTTTGAAGGTGTCGCGCCAAAGCACGTTGAGAGTTTTAAGCTCCATGCGCAAAATGGATACTACAACGGAACACTATTTCATCGTGTGATCCCTGGGTTTATGATCCAAGGTGGTGACCCAAATACAAAGACCGATAATAAAGCGAGCTATGGCACAGGTGGTCATGCTGCAAAATATTTTGGAGTGGGTAATGAGAGTGAGCCCACTACCTGGAACGTACCCGCTGAGTTCAATGATATAAACCATTCACGCGGGATCCTATCCATGGCACGCGCAAATGATCCCAATAGTGGAGGAAGTCAGTTTTTCATTTGTGCCGCTGATGCACCACACCTGAATGGAAAGTATACGGTATTTGGTCAATTGATAAAGGGAGACCAGGTCTTGGAGCAGATCGTAAACCTTCCGCGTGATGCAAGGGATAACCCTACACGTAGAGTTGAAATGAGCGTACGATTAGATAAAATAGATAACTAAAAAGACCTCTACATTTATTCACAAACAATAGTTGAGTTAAAATGAGAAAGCAATTACTTTCCGCGGCATAATATTCGTCTATAAACATTGAATAATATTTTAAAATTAATAATGTTGACGGGACTGCTTCTGTCTCAGTCTGCTAAAAACCCCGTTACGATCACTGCATTTGTCGATGCTCCAGCAAGGGCAGGAGAAGTGGTTAACATCAAGATCGACGCAGAAATGGAGGACCAGTGGCATATCTATTCTATTTATGAGATCACGGAGGGACCTCTTCCAACTGAGATCACTGTAAACAGTAGTGCCATAGGAGCGATCGCGCCAGTTCAAGAGCCAAAACCAAAGTATCTTTTTGACCCAGGGTTTGAGACTGATACCTATTACCACAAAGGTAATACTCGTTTCATTTTTCCAGTTCGATTAAAAAGGAGTCTCCAGCCTGGCAATTATCCGATCGCGGTGGACGTATACTATATGGTCTGCAATGAACGACTTTGTTACCCGCCGCTGACCAAAACAGATACGGTAGTGGTCACTGTTGAAGCGGGATCACCTCGAAATGATAAGACCGCATTTGTTGTTGCTAGCACAGGGTCAAACAGTAGTGGCTCAGGAGCTAGTAATAACCTTATGAGCATTCTCCTATTGGCTATAGGCGGTGCAATATTGAGTTGGGTCATGCCATGTGTATACCCAATGATACCGATCATTATTTCATTTTTTGGAAAAATGTCAGAGGATAAGAATATAGGCAGGACGACCATTGCTACTTTTTATGGTCTGGGTATAGCCGGTACCTTTGTCCTCATTGGTCTATTGGTGGGATTTTTATCTTGGGGAGTTAATGATGCCGCTTCTCAATCAAAATATGCCAACATAGGTAATTTTATTGCAACTGATCCATGGATCAATCTGGCACTAGGTATTTTATTTATATTTTTTGCCCTCTGGATGTTTGGTGTTGTAAATGTGAATGTCGCGGGAAAACTTGTCAATACGACCGATCGAGCTGGTCAGACAGCGAATAGCGCATACCTTGGATCATTTTTGTTGGGAGTTGCATTTGCAATAACCAGTTTTAGTTGTACCGTGCCTGTCGTTGGTACTCTGCTAGTTGTAGCAGCTGCCGGCACCGCGGGAAGCATTTTGACCAGTTTGTATGGTATGGTCATTTATGGAGTTGTATTTGCAGCTCCATTTGTTGCTCTATCTCTCTTTCCAACAGCGCTTGATAAGCTTCCGAATTCAGGCAAATGGATGGAGACCCTTAAAATTGGATTTGGATTTATCGAGATCGCTGCAGCCATCAAATTTTTGTGGGTGCCAGATATGGAATGGGAGATCGGATTATTACCACGTGATATTGTTCTATGGTCCTTTATTTTGATCGGAGCATTACTTGTTGGTTATTTGGTCGGACTCTACAGGATAGGTTCAGCAGAAAATATAAAACCATTTGCATTAGGAAAGGGTAGGGTCGTAGCAGTACTGATCACTCTAATGTTCCTCTATCCGATCGGCATGTCAGTGGCCTCGCCTCCAACATATCACTATGCTAAAATGCCAAGACTGATGGACGAATTCATTGAGGCATTGGTTCCCCCACCCCCAACAGAAGATGATATTGCAATCAAAGAGGGCTGGTTTGTTGACCAATATGATGAAGCATTGGCAAAAGCAAAAGCTGAGAAGAAACCATTGTTTATTGATTTTACTGGTGTCTATTGCGCGAATTGTCGTGTGATGGAGCGTAGGGTATTTCCAACAAAACCTGTGAAAGAGCAGTTAGATAAAATGGTACTTACGAGGCTTTACGTAGATAAAAAAGATTCACTTAGTCAGGTCTTTGCGAGACTGCAGTTTGAGCGTTACAAACAAGCGACGCAACCATACTACGTGGTCCTTGACCCAGAAGATGAATCTTCTTTAGCAGAAATAGGTGGCTATGTACCGAATGGTTTTGATGAATTTTTGAGAGACGGTGTATCCGCTTATTATGAAAAGACCGGCAAATGATAAAGACAATAAATAAATACTATCGCAGATCTAATTTTATCCGATCTCGAATTTTTATTCTATCGATCTTGATATGTTCTATTGGCTGTGAAAATAGTACTGCACAGAACAAAAATAGTCCAAGCTCCGCCTCTGCTAAAGCTCAGAAGAAAAAGGACGACGCTCTTGTTGCGCCAGATTTCACGCTCGCTGACCTAGACGGTAATTGGGTAAGTCTGAACCAGTTAAAAGGTAAGGTCGTATTACTTAATTTTTGGGGAACATGGTGTGGGCCATGTCGGCGCGAGATACCAGATTTCATTGAACTTTCAAAAAAATATAAGAAAGATGGTTTAGAGATCGTAGGGGTCACTCTGACATCTGGTTCCCCAGATAAGATCAGGGGGTTTGCAGATAATTGGGGAATTAATTATACACTCCTCACGGATATAGAAGGTAATGAGACCCAAATGGTCACTTCCTTGTATAGCCAGGTTACTGGACAACGGATCACAGGTATACCAACGACCTTTATTATAGACAGAGAGGGTTATATCCGGCAGCGTTATGTAGGACCGAGATCAGAAGAAGTGTTTTATAAAGATCTAAAACCCTATCTTTAGAGCTCTTCTGCCGCTTGCATTGTTTTAATACATACATAAAATCTTTTTTATATCCTTTTTTTCTTCTTTTTATTTTATTTGATCGATCACTGGCAGATCCACTAGACGATTACTGGCAGCAGAGGGTTGATTATGAAATGGATATCACCCTGCATGATTCAATTCGTCAGATCGCTGGAACAACGATGATCAAATATACCAACCACTCACCCGACTCTCTGGACCGGATCTATATGCATCTATATCCTAATGCTTTTCAGATCGGTTCTGTTAAATATAGGGAATACATTGGGCTTGCAGGCAGGATATCACGAGCAAAATATTTTAAAGATAGATTGGAAGCGCACGAAAGTAAGATCGATGTACATGAATTTTCCGTTGCACTGCCAAAGGAGGGTTCCTCCTGGATCCACAAGACCCCAATACTTAGTGATTATAAAATAGACGATACCATTCTAGAAGCTAGGCTATTAAAAAAGATCGCACCAGGTCAGACAGTAAGGATCGACCTGGATTGGACGCATCATGTAGGAGAGATGGTTGAGCGTGCAGGATATTATGCTGGACAATATAATATGGCACAGTGGTATCCTAAAATGGTGGTATATGACCAAGAGGGTTGGCACGCGGATGTATTTCACGCTGAAGGTGAATTTTATGGTGAATTCGGTGATTTTAAGGTAGAGTTTGATATTCCAAGTTCATTTATCATTGCAGCAAGCGGTGTTGTTACTGCAGGAGACCCAGGGTGGTCTGATGTGAAGGTTGATACCTCAATTGATTATAATGTTTGGCTAGATATTTATAATTCAACACTATCTAAGCCAAGTGAGGATGTAAGAAGAACGGTTACTTTTTTTGCAGAGAATGTACATGATTTTGCATGGGTTGCATCTGAGGATTTTTTATACGAGGGTGGTGTCAGCATTGATGGGGAGACAGATGTTCACGTGTTATACGATAAAGAGCGTGGAGATGAATGGACCAAGGTTGTGCTTGAACGCTCTATCAATGCTCTTGATTGGCTAGAGAAAAAGTTTGGTAATTATTCATACCCTCAGATCACAACCACGGATAGAATAAAAAGTGGGGGAATGGAATATCCAATGTTGGTTATGAATGGGCGTGATAGCGAAGGTTTGATCGTCCATGAATATGGACATATTTACTTTTATGGAATTATAGCAAATGACGAGGTAGATGAGGCCTGGCTGGATGAAGGACTCACAACCAATCAGACCACTGACTACATGATGAAACGTTATGGAGATCATGGGTTTGATACAGATCTGTATGATGGTTATGACAGGTTTCCAAAGAGGTTCTGGCCTTTGGAGAACGATCTGCATTCAGATCAATGGCGCGCGATCCGATTTATGCGTAGTGGACACGATGAAAATATTAGTAGGCCTTCTTATCTATTTAATAATGGTTATGCATATAGTAATAATGCTTATACAAAGCCATCTTTAATGCTTTTTGAACTAAAATATTTTCTTGGGGACTCTCTTTATTATGCGGCCATGCAACATTATTATACTAAATGGAATCTAAAACATGTAAATGAGATACGATTCATTGATTCGATTGAGGAGTTTGTGGGGCAAGAGTTAGACTGGTTCTTTGAGCCGTGGCTCCATACGACGCGTCATTTAGATTATGAGATCTCATCATTTAAAAGGTCATTGAATGAAGAGAATAATTGGGATATTGAACTAGGTATCAGTAGTAAAGGCACGCGTTTTATGCCAATGTTGGTCGAAACTGTATTTGATGATGGGACCAATGATCGAAGATGGTGGTGGAATCATCTTTGGCGTTTCCAAGATACCTTAAGGTATTCAGTAGACAAAAGACCTGTAAGGGTGACACTAGACCCTGATGCTCAGACCGTTGATCTAGACCTCAGAAATAATACAACACGCATGAAAAAAAGGGTGATGTTTGATTGGCCAGGCCTATGGTATCAGCCCCGCGATGAGATGGTCTATCTATGGTCCCCCTATTTTTATTATAATGCCGATGAATCTGATATTGCACCAGGGATCAATATTGATCGTAATTATGGGCCATATGAGAGTACAACTTTTCGTGCGAATTATGCTATGGAAACACAAAAATTATATTGGTACTTGAGTGGTTGGAGACAGTCGGTTCACCATTTTCCACGCTCTACATTTTATTTTTGGGGATTTGACCGTCCAGGCGTGAGGGAGTTTGGTAGTGAGATAGAAAAAAAATGGAATAGGGTCTATGGAAGGACGCCCACACATACATTTGCCGCTGGATTCTACGTTCAACCACAATATGATGCAAAAAGAGCTGAACCCCTGGGGTATGACCCTAATGGTGAGCTTGCGGTTGGGTATTTGAACTGGGGTACAAGAGTTGGGCCCTTATCCTTTGAATTAAATGGTGCTACTACCATTGGACCATTTTCAAAATGGAATTTTAATCGATTGACCTCAACTTCAACGATCAAGTGGAAAAAAGTATTGGGTATAGAAAGTAAAAAGAGGCCCGATCTAGACCGGAATATCACACTTCATCTCAAACAAAGATTTATAACTGGGAGAATATGGGCTGATGAATTAGGCGTGCCTGGACAAGAAGGTTATAATATAGAAGGAAATAGTTCCAATGATATGTTACGAAAAAACTATCTTGTTGACCGGTTCTATGGTATGGACTCTTTATTTACACATTATCACTTGCCTGGTGAAGGTAATCTGCGTGGGTTTGTTGGCAGAGGAGAGCGTGGTGCAGAGTCATTAATAGCCAGCACCTCTGAGGTTAGTATATATAAGAATTTAGCAAGACCAGATAAGCCAGATATTATTTTTGAACTTTCTGCATTTTTTGATGGTGGTATCTTTTGGGATCGAGAAAAATATAGAACATTCGATCTAACAGTAAGATTGAATGACCACTTTACTAAACGGACCCTTGCTGATGCTGGTCTTGGGATACGCTTAAATACAAGTCTTCTTGAAAAAGATCTTTTTATTAGAGTTGATTTTCCTTTCTATGTCTATGATGGAAATGATTCAAAATTAAATTTTAATAATTGGGTCTTTAGTTTCCAGAGAAGTATTTAGAAAATTGATTGAATTACTCGAGAGAGTTCCTAAATTCAAATAGGCAAAGGCTTATTTTAGTTTGAGCCAGTATACAATTTCTTAATCAATATATAACGGGAGAGATACCGTGAAAATAAGGCTAACATTTATAACACTCCTTTTTTCAATAAATCATTTTCTTTTTTCACAGGATGAAGAGCTTTGTCCGCCAGCTAGTATCAATGTTTTTGGCGGAAATGAAGAGAACATAGTATCTTGGGGAGAGCCAGTAGGTAACATTGGTTGTGGTGATTATGCGGTCGATGAGATGCCTTTTTCTGATCAAGGTAATAATTCAGGAATGGGCGATGACTGGCCCGTTGCTGGTTCCCAGGGTGAGGATGTGGCCTATACACTTAACGTAAGTGAAGCAACCACATATGATTTTACCTTATGCTCTAACGTTACTGACTATGATTCTAAACTTGAAATCTTTACGAATGATCAGGACTGTATTACTCCAGTATCAACAGGGAACTATAATGATGATGATTACACCAATTGCCCTGATTATGTTGCACCATACCCTCCCAGTGGGTTATGGGCTGTCACTCTCCAGCCTGGCCAATATTATGTTGTTGTAGATGGATTTGGCGGTGCCACAGGTAATTATGAGATATCGATCAGTATAACAGGTGGCAGGACCAATGATGGCCATGCCAATAATTCAATCAGAACAGTATGGCCTTCAGAGATCAATAAAATGACCGATCTAGGATTCTCTCAGAATGAAATTGATAACTATACATCAGTAGTGATGGATCCAGTACGCTATACTATCCCCGATCAGGTGACAAGAGATATCCCGGAAGAGTGTGGTACCTTTAGTTGCTATCGTGTCTATAATGCAGCTGATAATTCAATAATAACCTGTACAACTGATCTCTCGTTTACTCATGGCGACCTTACGAATGGAGAAGAATATTGTTATTACATTACCACTCTTTATGATGAAGGTGAATCGGAACCCACAGAGACTGTATGTGGCGTTCCAAGCACTTTTGATCCACTTCCCCCAACCAATGTATATGCTGAGGTATGGGATGAGGAAGTATCTGTTTATTGGACCGCACCAGAGGTAAACAACCTTGGCGTACCCTATTATGAATCATTCGATCAAGGTGGGCTATTAGACCTATGGTTAACAGATGGTGGTGAAAACTGGTATTATGATGAGTTTACCGGGAATCCTGAACCATCATTTAGATTTAATTGGAGCCCAACAGCAACAAATTATGATCAAAGTTTATATTCTCCGGTTATTCCATTGGGTGGTCTAACAGAAGTTACGGTATCATTTGATCTAGAGTTTGATAATTGGGCTGAAACGGGTGCTGAATTTTTTGCCGCGGAGTATAAGACCGGTAATGATGTGAACTGGACCGTATTAGAAGAATTTTCAAATGGGGGCGCAGAGTTTACATTTACAAATTATAGCTATGATATCACAGGTCTTTCAGAAAACCTATTTGTGAGATTTCATTGTTATGGAGCAACAAGCTTTGATATAAACTGGTGGCTTGTTGACAATTTTTCTGTTACTTCAGAAGGAAGAGAAAGTAGGAACGAATATGACTTCTTGGGATATAACGTATACCTGGATGGTGTTTTAAATAATGAGGATATTTTTGATACGACAGGCTATACCTTTTACAACCTAGATAACGAGATAGAATATACTTTTGGTGTCACTTCAGTATATGAAGGTGCTGAAGGTCAAGATAATTATGAGAGCTACCCTGTCAATGTTGTGGCTCAGTCTGTATATGTTTTTGGGGATGTTACAGGAACGGTGACAGATCCGAATGGTACATTTTTAGATAGTGTCATTGTAACATCAGGTAATGCTTCAGATACTACGGGTGCAGATGGTGTATACACCCTTTGGAACCTGGATGTTGGTGTCAATACTGTTCAAGTACGTAGACCAGGATTCTACACTACCAATGCTGATGTTGAGGTCTTGGCGCAGGCAGATCCAACAATACAAAACTTTGAAATGAGTCCTGATATGCCGAGTCCAGTTGGACTCAATGCTTACCCGCTCGATGAACAGGTATATTTGCAGTGGCGCCAGCCAGGTGGTGTAGACTTTTACGATATGGCTTATTACGATGATTTTTTTGAGGCTCAGATCGGTTGCGGTGCACCATGTCAGTTTGGAGTTCGCTTTACACCTCCAAACTATCCTGCGCTTTTAACTGGTTTAGTTCTATCCTTTCAGGGTGGAGCAAGTGCAGTAGCAGCGAATGTGGATGTATATTTAGACCCTGATGGTTCAATGGTTGGACCTGTAGGAGACCCGATAAATCTAGTTGCGTCTGTTGATCTTTCTGCGCCTGCTGAATTGGTTCAATACCAATTTGATGTTAGTGGTGCAGGAGTTGAGGTAAATAGTGGTGATATCTATATTGTTGTAAATGAGAATGGAAGTGGTTTTTTAGGCATCGCTAATGATATAGAGCCACAAACCCCTGAATATTATGACCGTAATTGGGTGACCACAGGTGCCGAATGGGCAACGATCGAAGAGATCGTAGGTGGTGATCCTGGATTGACCGGAAATTTTGGAATTCTAGCTACATTCTTAGGAGCACCTGGAGTACAATATGCTATGAATGCTACTGGCGGTGTGACTGAGGTTGAATCAGTAACATCTGGTGTTATATCGAATCATAATACATCCAATTATGAAAGTGAGATTGAGTCTGTTGATTCAGACCTGGTGACATTATTAACTACTCCCTATGAACCACTAAATCCATCAAGCAGAGATATGGATAGAGATGATCTGATCGAATACAGAGTATATGAAGTTGATATAGAAGGCAATGAAACCTACGTTGCGTCAACTACTGATACATTTGCAACTGTTGCAGCGAGCCCTAACTATATTGAATATTGCTACAATGTTTCAGCTTATTGGAGTACAGATGATTATGGTGAGCTTGAATCTAGACACTCTAATGTTGCATGCACTGTACCTTATGCACCTGGTGATGCAGATTTTGATAGTGATACTGATATCAATGATGTTCTAACTGTTGTAGACTTTATTTTAGAAGAAGATTATCCAACTGAGGATGAATTCAGGAATGTGGATGTCAATATGGATGAAGAGATCAACATTGCTGATGTGATCATGATGGTCGATATTATTTTTGGATCTGCAGGAAGAACTATGGACTTTGACCCAAGTGAATTAGCATATATTGACCTGGTGCCAGACCTTGAAAACTCTAGATTAGTTCTTGAGATCGAATACAATTCACCTATCAGGGGAATCGAATTAGAATTAAAATATGATTCTGAAATAGTACAAATACAGTCTCCAAGATTATTTAATTTTCAAGAAAATGTTTTGACCTCTTCAAGATCCATGGAACAAGGTATGATGAAGTTCATAGCCGCTGACCTTTCAGGTGAATTTATTGAAAGCAGTAACAGCTCTTTCCTAGCGATTCCTGTAGAGTTCAATGGACATAATTATGAAACTGGTTCTGTTATATTGGATGCTGTGAAACTATCTGGTTTAGATGGTAATCTGATTGATCTCGTTATGCGTTCAGCTACATCAGAGGTAAAACTGATACCTGGTCAATTTGCATTACAGCAAAATTTTCCAAACCCATTCAACCCCTCCACGGAGATCAGATTTGACCTTGCCGAAGGAGGATATGTTGAACTTTCTGTCTTTAATATGGTAGGTCAGGAGGTTAGAACGCTCACATCTGAAAATATGCAACCTGGATATCATGCTATTATTTGGGATGGAACTGATAATATGGGGTACAAGGTTTCAACGGGTATGTACTTTTATACAATAAATACTTCCCAATTCAAGGATACTAAAAAGATGCTTTTCTTAAAATAGTATCATTGGATCTATTATTAAAAAAGCCCTGTCTAATAATACCAGGGCTTTTTTATTTTTTGGAACCTAATGCATCATAATGCATTTTAAATAATAAATATTTAGGATCATAGATGAAAAAATTAATTATTTCGATATTTCTTATCTGCATTGTTACAGCACAGAATTCTGTTGTACGACAATTTAGTAAGGCATTTGCAGATGTTGCTGAAAAAGCAAAACCAGCAGTGGTCACCATTATTACTGACAAAGTAGTATCTCTTAACCAGTTTGATGATTTTGGATTCTTTTTTTATCAGCCAAATATGCCAAGGCAGAGAGAGTTCAAGACAAATGCTCTGGGATCGGGAGTCATTGTTGATTCTAAGAATGGTTATATACTTACAAATAACCATGTCGTTGATGATATGGATGGGATAAGAGTCAAATTAATTGATAAAAGAGAATTTGACGCAACTATTATAGGCACAGACCCTAAATCTGACCTGGCCGTCCTAAAGATCGATGCTGAGAATTTAGATGATATTGATATAGGTGATTCTGAAAGTATTAGAGTGGGAGAATGGGTAATGGCTGTAGGGAGTCCTTTTTCAGAAAACCTGAGCCACACTGTCACTACTGGTATTGTTTCTGCAATTGGTAGAAGTAATATTTTGAATTCTGGTAGTTATGAAGATTTTATCCAGACTGATGCAGCGATCAATCCTGGGAACAGTGGAGGTGCGCTATTAAATATGGATGGTGATCTAATTGGTATCAATACTGCCATTGCAACAGGAGGATATGAAAAAGGAAACCGCGGAGTTGGATTTGCAATTCCTTCAAACATGGCACAACGTATCATGTCTGACCTTATTGATAAAGGTTATGTGACTCGTTCTTGGCTCGGGGTTATTATTCAGGAACTTGATAATGAGACAGCTGAAGCATTGGATATTGAGACAAGAAATGGAGCTCTCATTGCAGATGTCGTAAAAGATAGCCCTGCTGAGGATGCTGGCATGCAGGAAGGTGATGTGATCGTGGAGTTTAATGGAAAGCCAATTGCGAATACTGCCAACTTAAAGAATGTTGTATCATTGACAGCACCAGAAAGTACAAATAGAGTCAAGGTCATAAGAAATGGATCACCAAAAACTGTAAAGGTTACATTACAAGAATTACCAGAAAACCCTCAACAGTATGCTATACGCCAGAGGAATGAATCTAATGAGTTTGGCTTAGAGTTAAAGAAGATCACAGATTCATTAAAAGAAAAATATCAAATTGAAGAAGAAGACGCATTGGTTGTAACTCGTATAGATCCTAATGGTGAGGCATATGGAAAAGGTATTCGTGAGGGTGATATTATAAAACGGATCGGTACGGAAAGGGTAAGGTCATTAAAGGATTATAACCGTTTGCTAGAAAAGGCAAAGGTCAAAGGAACTGTACTTGTCCTTGTTAAGAAACCAGGCGGATCATCTAGGTATTATACACTTAGTTATCAATAGGCTAATGACCAGTATCTAATTAACGCCCCTTTTGGGGCGTTTTTTATTTTTAAAACATCCGTGACTATAGCTTGTTTATAGAGATAAGTTCCTCGTCTTATTTCATCGATATTTCAATAATTTAATGAGTATAAAAAAAGTAGATACAAGAGTTGACTTTATTTCAGCTGAGCATGATGTTCTCGAATTCTGGAGTGAGAATTCCATCTTTGAAAAACGACGCAGATTAAATAAAAATAAGGAAAAATGGAGTTTTATAGATGGCCCGATCACAGCGAATAATCCAATGGGTGTACACCATGCATGGGGAAGATCATTAAAGGATATTTATAATAGATATAAATCAATGTCTGGCTATGAATTAAGATATCAAAATGGGTTCGATTGCCAGGGCTTATGGGTAGAGATAGAGGTTGAAAAAGAACTAGGTTTTAAATCAAAACGAGATGTAGAAGAATATGGAATAGAAAAGTTCGTTAACCTTTGTAAAGAGCGTGTTGAGAAATATTCTAAGATTCAAACTGATCAGTCAATACGTTTGGGTTATTGGATGGACTGGGATAATTCATACTATACCATGTCTGATGAGAATAACTATACCATATGGTCATTCTTAAAAAAATTATGGTCTGAGGGGAAAATATACCGAGGATCTGATGTAGTCCCTTGGAGTGGGCGCTCAGGAACATCGTATTCACAAATGGAAATAATCGAGGGACGTAAACTTGTATCTCACACCTCTGTATTTGTAAGGTTCCCAATTAGAGGAAGAGAAAATGAATATTTACTTATCTGGACAACAACACCTTGGACATTATCTTCGAATGTAGTCGTCGGAGTGAATGTAGATCTGGATTATGTAAAAGTAAAAACACCGGATGATTCCATATATTACTTTGCTAAAGATAACCTTGAATTCCAACGTTTAGATAAACAATATAAAGAAAAGAAACAATGGATAGATGGCGTTCCAAAATTAAAGACCATTGCCCAGATCTTTAAGGAAAGAGGCGGATATGAGGAAATAGGTATAATAAAAGGAATGGATATGGTCGGTTGGGAATATGATGGTCCGTTCGATGACTTTGAAGCACAACTCGAATATGGTGGTTTTCCAATTGTAAATGATGAACTAAAAAATAAAAATATTAATGCTGCTGAACACCACAAAGTTATAGACCCAGGGAAAGATAGTATTGGTAATGATATAGTTATTGCTGGCGAAGGGACAGGAATTGTGCATATGGCTCCGGGTTGTGGTGATATCGACCATACTATTGGTAAAAAACATGGCCTGGTCAATATTGCTCCTTTGGATGATGAATCAAGGTTTATTCAAAAATTTGGTTGGTTAACTGGTAGATCAGCAACTGATAAAGATACCACCGAAGCAATAATTCAAGACCTTAAAAATAGAGACTTGCTTATTTATGCTGAAGAGTATCCCCATGTATATCCACATTGTTGGCGATCTGGAGATGAACTTGTATTTCGTCTTGTTGATGAATGGTACATAAATATGGATTGGCGTGATAAGATCAAAGCAATTGTAGATGATATTGATTGGATCCCTGAATGGGGAAGAGATCGTGAACATGAATGGTTGGATAATATGGGTGATTGGATGATATCAAAAAAGAGATTTTGGGGACTAGCCCTTCCTATTTGGACTTTTGAAGATGGTTCATTCTTTGTTGTAGGTTCAAAAGAAGAGCTTAAAGAATTAGCTATTGAAGGTTGGGATGATTTTGAAGGACAATCTCCTCATCGCCCTTGGGTCGATAAAGTAAAGATCAAGCATCCTGAAACTGGTTTGATCGGTACTAGAATAAAAGATGTCGGTAATCCATGGCTTGATGCTGGAATTGTGCCTTACTCAACGTTGAAATATAATTCAGATAGAGATTATTGGGATCAGTGGTTTCCAGGAGATTTTGTTACTGAGTGCTTCCCCGGGCAATTTAGGAATTGGTTTTATTCTTTATTAGCAATGTCTGCAGAGCTTGAGGGTAGAGCTCCATTTAAAAAATTGCTTGGTCATGCACTTGTAAAAGATGAAACTGGTCGGGATATGCATAAGAGTTGGGGTAATGCTATCTGGTTTGAAGATGCCGCTGAAAAAATGGGAGTAGATGTAATGCGTTGGATGTATGCATTACAAAATGTGGAACAAAATCTATTGTTTGGTTATGGCCCTGCTGATGAGGTTAGAAAAAAACTTATTACATTGTGGAATGTATATTCATTCTATGCAACCTACGCTTCCGTAGATGGGTTTGATCCAATGGCAAATCCAATAAAGAAAGACCATCTTACTGTGTTAGATAAATGGGTCATTGCAAAAACTCATTTATTATTAAAAACAGGTAGAAATGCAATGGATGAGTTCAGAGTTGATCATTTTATGAGATCTTTTGAGATATTTCTTGAGGAATTATCAAATTGGTATGTTCGTCGTAGCAGAAGAAGATTTTGGAAATCTGAAGATGATCAAGATAAGCATTCAGCTTATGCTAGTTTGTATCATGTTCTAACACATCTGGTTAGATCCATAGCACCCGTATTACCATTTGTTTCTGAAACAATATATCAAAACTTAGTTGTCAATTCAGAAGTTGATGCGATTGAAAGTGTACATTTATGTGATTATCCAGATGCAGATGAATCTTGGATCGACCTAGATCTAATAAAGAATGTTGATGCATTAAAAAAATGTGTAGAGTTGGGTCGTTCTGCACGAAGCCATTCTAATATCAAGATACGCCAACCGTTAAGCAAGGTTTTCTATGCATTAGAGGATGATAAGGTCGCTGCATTTTTTCAGGAAAATGAAGAGATCATACTAGATGAATTAAATGTTAAAACCATGGAGCGTATAACAGAATCGGATAAACTTATTTCATATAATATTAAGCCAAACTTGAGAACACTTGGACAGAAATATGGAAAAGGCCTTGCCGAGATCAAAGAGTTACTTGCTAAAGCTGATATGAATCAGATGGTTAACACACTACAACAGGAAGACCATATTGTATTAGAAAACAATAAATACATTTTAGATAGAGATGATGTTTTTATTGAAACACAGGCGATGGAAGGTCTTTTGGCAGAAAGTGGTGAGGGTATCACTGTTGGTATCTCAACTGAATTAAATGAAGACCTTATTTTGGAAGGCTTGGTTCGAGATGTGGTTCGTTCTGTACAATCAATGAGAAAAAATGCAGGTTTTGCTGTTGAAGACAGGATTGAAATATCATGGGATTTTGATGGGAAAATCGCAAAAGCATTGGGTAAATTTGAGGGTTATTTTATTACAGAGACTTTAACCAATAAAATAAGGGATGATATCAAAAATTTTGATCACATGGAAGATCTGGAATTAAGCGGGAAGAATTATAAGATCAAATTAAAAAAATATAATTAGGATATTGTATATGCCTCCAAAAAAATATTCAAAAACAAAATTGGCAGCATTTAGAAAAAGTATTGAAAAAAGACTTGAAGCTGTTGTCAATGACCTAGATGATATCAAGCATGCAATAGATAAGGATACTAGTGGTAATGCTAGTATGTCTCAAGACTCAGTCTATAGTGTTCATATGGCTGATGCTGGAACAGATTCTTATGAAAGAGAAAAAGGATATCATTTTATGAATCGGGAAACTGATTACTACAAATACCTTATGAAAGCTTTGGAGAGAATCGATGATGGCACCTTTGGTATATGCACTATTTGTGAAGAGCTAATACCAGAAGAGAGAATGCTAGAAGTGCCAAACGCTACTAAATGCGTGCAATGTAAGGAAAATGAAAAACTAAATATTTAAAAAAATGTATATTTATGGGCTCATTGCCTCTGTAATTCTTCTTGACCAATGGTCCAAATGGTCAATTAAAACATCTTTCAATCTTTATCAGTCAAAACCTATAATACAGGACTTTATTCATTTTACTTATGTAACGAATGACGGCATGGCTTTTGGGCTTTCATTCCCAGGAGGTAAACATATTTTACTGGTAATGACCATACTGCTTACGGGATTTATTATTGGTCTTTTATGGAAAGAAAGGGAAGGACATCCCTTAGTGAAATACGGTCTCGCACTTATTCTAAGCGGTGCTATAGGAAATCTGATAGATCGGATGTTATTCGGTAAGGTTGTTGATTTTTTGGATATTATGATAGGTAATTTTCATTGGTATATCTTTAATGTCGCTGATTCTGCTGTAACGATAGGAATGATTCTTTTTATAACACATTCTATCCTTTATGAAAGGCACCATGTAGAAGACAATCCACAGGTTTGATTACTCTTTATATTCATAACTTAGAAGAAGTAGGCAAGCGTTTAGACCATTATCTCGTATCTAATCTGGATGATCATTCTCGATCGCAGATTCAATCTTGGATACGGTCAGGATCTATTCTTGTTAATGACCGGAGTGTTAAAACTGGTTATTCATTAGAATTAAATGATCAAATCCTTATTAACCCACCAAAGGTTGAAGATTCAGCGGAAGAGTTAATTGCTGAACAAATTAAACTAGATATATTATTTGAAGATGATCAAATAGTTGTGATCAATAAACCTGCTGGAATGGTGGTGCATCCTGGTACAGGGGTTCATAAAGGAACGCTTGTAAATGGATTAATTCATTATTTTAAAAATTTATCTAACCTTAATGGGAAAAACCGACCTGGAATTGTTCACCGTTTAGACAAAGATACATCAGGTATTATTTTAGTTGCAAAAACAAATAAAGCTCATGCTTATTTATCAGAACAGTTTAAAAATAGAAAAGTAATAAAAGAGTATACTGGCCTGACCTGGGGGAAATGGACTAATAATAATGGCAAAATAGATGCACCCATAGGTAGAGATAGGAAAGATCATACAAAATATACCATATCAGAAAGTGGTAAAAAGTCATTTACTGATTATAAGGTTGAAAAACAATTCCGACATTGCACTTTAGTATCATTTTTTCCTAAAACAGGTCGGACTCATCAAATTCGTGTACATGCATCGCATGTTGGACATCCTATATTTGGGGATGAGAAATATGGCGGTGGAATCTCAAAAACAAAAGGTTTCCTTCCAGAGTTTACCCAGTTCTATAAAAAGAAAATGTCTCAATTCAATCGCCATGCACTCCATGCTAGTTCATTAGAAGTATCGCACCCGATAAATAAAGAACCTATATTTTTCAAAGCACCCTTGCCAATAGAATATTTAAATTTGATAGAAGCGATTGATGGATCATACAATGAATAGTAGTGATAAAGTCATATCTGAATTTTTAATTCACATTTCAGAAGAGAAAGGTTTCTCTAAACACACTATTGCTGCCTACAAGTATGACCTCAACTGTTTCTTATCATTTTTGATGGAATATGATACAAATATTGCAATGGATCTAAATAAAGTTGACAGGTCTTGCATTCGTCATTTTTTAGCAAAGGAATTAGAAAATGCTCTTTCCTCAAAAACTACGGCACGTAGACTTGCTAGTATAAAATCTTTTTTTAAATATCTAAAGCAAACAGGAAAAGTGGAAGATAATCCATCCATACATGTTAAAACTCCAAAGGTTGAAAAAAAGATTCCAACATTTATTCAAGAAAATAAAATTAATGAACTCATGAATATGCCAGATAGGACCACAATGATTGGGAAGAGAGACCATGCCATGTTAGAATTATTCTATGCTACTGGAATTCGCCTAAGTGAATTAGTTGGTTTAAATATCGGTTCTGTAGATCATAGTAATAACCTTATTAAAGTTTTAGGTAAAGGCAATAAGGAAAGAATTATACCTTTTGGGGATAACGCAAAAGATGCCATAGAGACATATTTAAATAGCAGAGGTTCTGGTTGGTCTTCTAAGCCAAATACACCACTTTTTACTAGTCAAAATGACAAACGTATTTCGGCACGTACCGTTCAACAAAGATTAAGACAATACCTTCAATCGATTTTAGGTGGTAAAAAAGGGGCTAGTCCGCATACTCTAAGACATACATTTGGTACTCATTTGCTTGATAATGATGCGGACATTCGTTCCATTCAAGAATTATTAGGTCATAGTAGTATTTCTTCAACGCAGATCTACACTAAAGTGAATCCACAAAAAATCAAAAAGATTTATAAAAAAGCTCATCCACATGCATCTTAATTATAGGAAAACAAAATGAAGATTTATGGAAATGACTTAGGTCTAGATAGCCTTGGACTAAATAACCTAAAGAATGTACATCGAAATCTATCTGTATCAGAACTCGTTGACGATATAGTTAATAATAAGGAAGGTCTCATCGGTCTACGAGGAGCGGCTATGGTTGATACTGGTATTTATACTG
>CAJVZI010000027.1 GCA_913020665.1 uncultured bacterium
TCTCCATTTGTCGAATAATATGACCTACCGCTTAAGGCGCTCATATTATCAAAGGCAATTGGATAAGTTTGTGAAGAAAATTTAATCGCGATCAAGAAATTTTGCCCTGCGTCAATAGGGATTGAATCTACAGGCACAGTTAACCAACCATTTCTTTCTGACTGTCCATTAATACTCTCTATTAGTGTACCTGCATAAGAGCCATCAAAGGAATCATATATATAGATGGTATAATCCATAGCATATCTCATTCCAATATCAATTTCTGTCAAAAAACCGGCTTCTTCTGCATCGAATGATACTGCTGACCATTTATCAGATTCTTCAGAATTTCCAAAACCATAAAGAGACATTCCCATTGGATCGTATGCTAGCGCATACCCCCAATTTGGACGATATTGTATATCAAGAGTCATCAATGAGTCTGGATCACTGATATTGCTGAACGAAATACCTGTTATTGAATTATCATATCTATTTGCAGATGGGTTTGAACTATCATTAAATGTTCTATTATCCGTTGACCCAGGGAAAGCATCACCCTCATCACCTCTATTCACTTGATCATCGAGATGTTCCAGTCCATCTGCTTCTTCAAGATCAACTAATTTATGCCCTTCATTATCATTAACAGGACCACTGCTCCATGCATTCTCGCCATACCTTCTATTTTCATCAATATGATATACAAGTAAGCCAGACCCATTAAGATCTGAATCAAACCCTACCTTCTGTCTATTTTCTATTAAAAAATAACGACTCCAATAGTAATCGTCCTCCCATACCTTGTAAACAGTAGGTGTTGTTGCTAATTGAGGAATACTTACATTTGTTTGATCATTTGTAATAGTTATAGGGTCTACCCAACCCATCTGTATCTTGCACCAGGATGACATATGCGCAGGTGTTTCTCCTGCCCAACCTAACCAACTACCGCTTGCCATTAAACACCACTCACCTATTCCATCAGAATTACCATCACTCGCATCTCTATCGTAAAGGTCTGGTAATCCTAGGATATGACCAAATTCATGAGCATATACACCCATCGGTCTAATAATGTCTGTATAGCAGTCACCACCTCCAGCTAACTCCGGACAAACAGCATATGAACTAACGATTATATTTGACCCATTAGCACCTACATCATTCGTCTCATATTCATAAGATCCTAGTGAACTCATATGCGGCCATAAATTATCGTTCCCCTCACCCCATTCTGCTCCACAGCCTGAATACACTACTATTATACCATCTACATATCCATCATCATCACCTGAATTAGGTATATTATCTGGACCATCATTATCATAATTAGCAAAATTAAAATCAGGATCAGATAGGGCAGCTATCTCAGCAACATATTGTTTCGCATTGTCAACAGCCTGTGACATAGTCAACGTTGACTGATACCAACCACCAGAAGTTCCATCTATTGAGAAATTACCATAGGATATCTCATCAAAATATTCTTTCATAGAACCTGTTGGATTTTCACCAAATAATAATTCATCATAGTCTGATGCATTAAAATAAGTAGTAGGCACATCTGCATATTGTCCGAGTAGAACAGGGATGAAAAATTCTAACTGAGCATCACGTGTCTGACCATTCATCTGCTCTGAAATTTTCCTTACCCAGCCAGGATCTCCATAGGTCTGACCAATATTCTGCTCATTCATTTTTTCCCAAAACCCATCGGGGAAATTCCCATTTTGCGGAGGATTGATCGCTAAAACCAATGACAGTAAGATCATCATTACTAGAAACTTTTTCATAGAATTTTTCTCCTCAATTAAAAAAGGCTCGATAAAATTCGAGCCTTTTTATTTTGTTTTTATACTTCTGGGTTTTCTTTTTCTTTATAAGCAGAATATCCTAGCAAGATAACCATCAATAATAGTACCCATATGCTGGCATGATGATATTGTTCACCTGAGAATTTTAAGAGATCTACAAACCTACCTATTAATAGGGATATTCGTCCCATAACTGCAAATCCAAAAGAAGCACCGAATGATATCATAAGAAAATAAATACCCACTTTAGTAACATTTCCAAATACACCTTTATGCTCTTTTGAAAAATAAAAATACAATAATCCAGTAACCGTACCAACGAGGATCACAAGATTATTAAAATGTGATGGCTCAACTAGATCAAACAATGGTAGTTCTGTATTGACCAGGGGCATAATGGTTCCTTTCACCTGGCCTAGTACGTTCGAGGATAAAAATCCATATGCACGGAGACCTGCTGCCATACCAACCGTGTAAGCTATACCCCATCTCGCCATCCAGTTCAAAGGTTTGTAAAGACTTAACAGCATCATGATACCCAGAGCCAGAGGAATGAGATAAATAAAATGAAGATCATGTCCTTTATCAATGCCACCATCTGGAAATACATTGCCAGCAACTACTCCTAACAAATCATATATTCGGTACCACACCCCACTCTCAGAATATTGACTTGATGGCCAGAGCCTACCAAAAAGATTAGGCTGTATCTGTGTCCAGAAGAACATGGACATCCAATATCCCGCTGAAACTCCTACAAATAGATGTTCTGCAATTTTATAAAAGGGATTATCCTTGTATAAAAATGAAAAAATTGCAAGTGTTAAGAATACCGCTACCCAGGCACCAAAGATCTCAATATTCATACCTTAATATCCTCGATGCTTTTTTTCACGACTTCTCTCAATGAAGAATCCAATATTTCCAAGAACAATAAACAAAACTATGACTAGGTGAGCTACAGACTGTGCATCCATACCACTTGTGCCAATTCCTTTCACGCCAATAAGTGCTTCATACTCAGCTGCCCCTGGCATTCCCGCTAGAATACCTTGAACCTGACCAGATTGCACATACGGCATGACCTCATTCACTTGAATGGATGTGGTACCGGTGCTCATAGGAATGCCGGTAGGGTCTGCTGCATACTGTACCCAATCAATAGAGCCTGGAGATCCTGCTGAACCTGAAAAAAGAAAATCAAAGTCTTCAAATTTATTGATCCCCTCCATCATTGGGATCTCAGTTACCTTGGTACCCTTAGAGTCAATAGTGTATAACTTCCTGAGATCACTAACAATTCCTTTAACTACAGCCTCATTTCCTGGTCTAAAACCTAGCAATACATAATCTTCACCATATTTAAGGTCATATTCTTTTCCGACCTCTTCTAGCGCCTCTTCAGCCATGAACTGGCCATCAGGCCATAAACAGGTTATATATATTTTATGTTTATTGCGGAAACAGTGTCTTAAAAAAGAAACAACCATAGGGTGTATTTCAGGTTTTGTACTAGGACTATATTCACAGGATAATAACACCTTAGATCCATGAGGTAATTTTTCAACAGCATCGTATACCTGCTGTGTGGTTGCAGTAGCCCGAATTGGAAGAGAAATTGGATATAGCAATGGTATTAGAACCACTAATGCGATCATAAGAAATATCCAACGCCTGTCAACCTTCCCCAATTTTAAAATAAGTTCAATTATATAATTCATTATTCGCCTATGTAAGACCTTTCAATTCCTAGTATATATCGTATGGACGTACCAAAGATGCCTAGTCCAATCCCAATCATTATTGCTCTTGCGCCTGCTACATTTGGATATTTATAGATCCATTCCTGGAGCGTGGGTAAATAAAATATTCCAGGCTCATCCAATGGCCACCCCATATAGGAACCAGCTATTGTTATTAGGACAACACCTGAAATAACAAATATTGCGGTATACTGTTTATTCTTGTAGATCGAGTTGACAACGATTCCACAAAGTAAAAGTAGAAGATACATAAAAAACCAACTTGAAATATTGCTTCCTAAAGGGACTCTTCCAATCATAATGATAATACCGGATGCTAGCAACAACGTTGCTTCAAAATTCCTAATTCTAAATGCTCTATATGAAGCAGATGCCACAAAAAAGGCTAAAAGTGCAAACATGGTAGCCTGCATAGGTGCTACCATATAAGTAAACATCCATTTAAACAATGTTCCCTTTGCTGTTACATGAGTTCCCCATGCGACTTCAGGATTTCCTTTGAGAAAAAAACCAGCAATAATTGCAAAAACTAGCCCAGCAACAGCGAAAATACTGTACTCCCATCCAGCCTGCTTCTTAAGGATCTTTTGCATTTGAAGCTTTAGTAGGTTGAAGCCTCCTAAGAATATTGCGAAACTGGCTAATATATCGTACCACTGAGTAGCATCATCATCTACAAAACCTTTAATAGTAGGTTGATCAATGAACCAACCAAATAGAGTTAAAAAACCTATGACGGATACAATAAGGATGGGTATTTGTCTTTTCCAGAGCATAGATTATTTAGCAGCTAATAGTTCCATAATATTTATATTAATTATACCCATGTCAAAACCCAATCTTAACACAACACCTACTAATATCAGACCAATGATAACTAGCTTTATCATATCCTGACCTTTTACTCCTCCTACTAGTTCTGGTTTTTCAGATAAATAGGCACTTGCAGCAAAAAATTCTTCTCCTATGAGTGTATAATCACAGGCAGTAACAAAAAATGGGATCTGTGCTTGAGATGCAGTTCCGGCTATTTGAATAGCTCCAATGGAATTACCAGTTTCTGCTAATATCAGTGACTCTGCAAAAAACTTGCCCATATAGATACATGCGGCCGGTTTTTCACGCACCATGATTCCATTTACACCTGCGGCGTAAGCAAATTGCTCATCCGTAACATAGTGTACCATATCCTCATGAAACATATCAGGACGTCCTTCAATAAGGTAAGATTCTTTACATGCCTCCCTTGCTGCCTTCATCACAATTGCGCGAGAAACAGGAACATTAAGAGGAGTTTCATATCTTGCTGTCATTTTTGACACATGTCCTAATACAATAACTCCAGCAACCGTTTCAACTTGATCCATATCTTGAATACCTGGGACAAAAAGCACCGGTTTCCCCATTTCAGTTGAACGACCCACAGCTTCCTCAACTGCTTTTAGACCAGGGATAGTTCTAAGAAAGATATCTTCGCCTCTTTGTGCTTTACGGGTGTAGAAAATTAACGTTCCTCCGAACCCAATAATCGCTATGAACATTACAATTCGTTCAGCAATAAAGTAAGGGTGCCCTACTATCCAATAAATCAGGAAGGCAATAGTGAAAATAACACTGCCTATTATGAATTCTCTATCATTCATTCTTATCAATCTCTTCGATTATTCTTATCAGTAGCTCTACGTTCTTTGGTTCTTCAAACACTTCCACCGTTCGATAATAATTCTCAGATCTAATAAACGCATTAATGATCGGTCCAAAAAATACCAGAAAGTGACTACCTAACAGTGAAAGAGGTTTACTCATTTCTAAAAAAAATACTGCAGGTGTTACCAGACCATGCTGATGTATCTTTCGCGCAATTTTTTCTAAAAACTGTCTATCTTCTGGGGTTAAAGATAATTCACTCGAGGGAGAATTGAACGATAAAATTTCTTTAATATTCATTGATAGATACTTTAATCTGTCTCTAGCATTTCTAAATTTGAACGAGGAATTGTAAAGGACTCACTATTTATCTTTACAGTTGCTACTCTAACCATCGTCTCTGATTCCATTTTCTGTAATTCTGAGGGTAGGTCTGTCACTTCCCCGATCTTACCAAAATACGGAGCCCTGATCACACGAACCAACGACCCTTCTTGAATCCCTAGATTTTCTCTATCATCCTTTTTATTATCTGGTATCTGATCGGCATCTAAGGGTATTACGATCTCTGGTCTAATCACACCGGCTCTTATCTGTGTTGCTCCATTAACAGAGACAAACTTCCCATCATGTTTCTTTAAGAGATTAAAAGTTCTTTCACTCATTTTAATGTTTCCATATCCCTCTGTCACTATTAATGAAGTTACGAGGTCTTCTGTCCCCGTAATTGCAACACCTAAAGTATATCCTAGAATATCTTCTAAGTCAAAATAATTAAATCCACCAACTACTACACCTCTCACTTTCAGTTCAATTGCTTTTTTATAGGCATCAAGGGAAATAAATGAGCCTCCAACAATTATCTTACCTGCATGAGAGCTATTAATCGAGTCCTTCGTTATTTCTTCGTCTCTATTATTAACCACAACGTGAAGATCGCCCCTAGATTCACCACCAATTCCAAAGATACCTTGAATATACGCTGCTTCGGATTCAATCGTCACACCTTCATCCTTTATCACATCCGACACAATACCCTCAACGTAAGCATCTACTTCTACAGGTATAGGAGCTTCTCTCATTACGATCTGCCCTGTCACATCAGAGATCGATTCAATGGTCCCAGATATTGGTGATCGAACATCTGATTTGAAAAAACCAAATAATCCATCGGTCTGGGCTATCATATCGCCTTTATTAACAGTGTCACCCTCTTTCACCTCTAGAACATCATGAATATCTGCAGGGGAAATATTTAAAAGGTTTGCTACTTTAAGCATATTAACATTGCCAGGAAGGTCAGTTTTTGCGATCACATCATCTGCATTGACCTTATCTCCCTTACCTTTGCTTACTTCTCCCTTAATCGGTAATCGTCTATTTTTTTTAAGCTTAGTGTAATGTAATACTTTAAGACCAGGGGTGTATGCATGTGCCATATTTGATTATGCCTATTTATTCGGGATATTCATTTAACGCGCTAGACCATGATCTTAGCGCCTCTAATCTTTTCAGGGGGTCCGATGGAATACTAATGGGTCTGTCTCTTCCATCAAAGATCAATCCAACTGTTCCTCCATAAATATCTGTTGCTATCTCTTGGCCTGGGCCTGCTCCAATATCCATATTCTTCCCCGGCCTTAAAATAGCCTTGACTGGTTCATAAGGGACTTCTATTCTTACTATTTTATCTTTGATCAATTCTTGTTCTAATATTCTTCCATCAGGCATTGTTAGCTCTGCATTTAATACGATATCACCAGGCTTTGATCTTCCGACAGGATTGATACAGGTTCCAAGTCTTATGAGACAATCTTTATGAAACACCTCAAGAGCAGCTTTGCGTGACTCATCTTTAAACTCCTCCTTATCCACATGTGCAAGCACTCCAAGCTGCGGCATCATGAATATTGAATCCACCGCCAATTGCGTCACACCTTCAGGCATAAATGAGTCAATTAGCATTTTAGCTGACTGCTCTCTTCGCGGAGCATGGCTCAATACACCACCGGATCCAACGAGAAGATCTAGGTCCATCATATTCACAAGAGATTCTCCAGACGTACTTTGTTCAAATGCATCAGATATGGTCCTCTCTTTTTGAATCCCTTTTAATCCTACGGCAAATTCTTTATGCTGCTTAAATGATAGTCTTAGTGCTTCTCTTGCTATTGATTGTTCAATAAATAATTCTTCAAGTGATTGAGGTACGGTTGTTGGTCTGATCATTTTATTACCAATTCTATTGGTCAATTCCTTACGGTCGATATCAAAAGGTACCCATCTAAGGACATTATCTAAACCGGACTCTGCAAGCACATTACATATAGAATAGCTCATTCCAAGATTTGCACTAACAGTCCGGTTGAATTTTCCTTGAAAAACTGAAAAAATATCTGTTGTTGCTCCTCCGATATCAACCCCAACAACAGTAATATCTTCTTTTTCTGCTATCATTTCTATTAATGATCCTACGGCCCCAGGTGTTGGCATGATAGGAGCATCTGTCCAGGACATTAATTTTTTATATCCTGGTGCTTGCTGCATGACATGCTCCATGAACAGGTCATGTATTTTATCCCGTGAGGGCTCTAGATTCTCTTTTTCTAGAACTGGTCTAATATTATCGACTATGTCCAGATCTACCATATCACCAAGTGTTTCTCTAATTTGATCTTGTGCTTTATTATTTCCAGCATATATGACAGGCAATTTGTATTCTTGCCCTAATCTTGGCTGAGGATTAGCAGCAGCAAGGATCTCTGCTAGCTCTACAACATGCGAAACTGTACCACCATCAATTCCGCCCGATAATAAGATCATATCAGGCCTTAGATCTCTTATTCTTTTTATTTTCTCATGAGGAAGTCTACCATCATTTGAAGCAATTATGTCCATTACAATAGATCCTGCACCTAATGCAGCTCTTTCTGCGCTCTCACCTGACATTGTCTTTACAACACCTGCTACCATCATTTGGAGACCTCCACCCGCAGAACTAGTGGATATATATATATCAACGCCTGTTGTTCCATTTGAAGGACTGATCACCTGATCATCTTCTATGATGGTTCTGCCAGAAAGCTCTTCGATCTCCATTACCGCATTCAATACACCTCTGGTCACATCTTCAAAAGGGGCTTCGACGGTTGTGGGAGCTTCTCCACGCTGTGTTAAACGATACTCTCCATTTAAGTACTCTATAAGGATGGCCTTTGTAGTAGTGCTACCACAATCTGTGGCCAAAATTGTTTTAAGGGTCATTTAGTAGATGAATAGATTAATAATGCATTATAAAATGAACGTAAAGATAAGCTAAAGGCATTGCGAATATCAATGAGTCAAACCTATCAAGGACTCCACCATGCCCTGCCAACAATGTGCCTGTATCTTTTACTCCTGCATCTCTTTTTAATAAAGATTCTGCTAGGTCACCTATTTGTCCAAAAACTCCTGTAATTAAACCAAATACAATTGCATCTTTTAACGAAAAATAACTACCTAACCAATCTTGATAATAAAATCCAAGAAATACTGCCATTGCTGCAATTAGTCCGGCTACAGAACCCACCCAAGATTTTTTTGGGCTTACACTTGGAAATATTTTTTTCTTTCCATAAAGGGTACCAAAAATAAATGCAGCAGTATCACAGGCCCATACTGATAATACTAATACTAATGTCAATTGAGTGCTCATTAGAAGATCAAACTGTCTAATATCTATGGCGGTGCCCAATAATACAGGAACAAACATTATTCCTGCTAGAGTAGCAGCTATATTCTGTCCTGAATTTTCTTTTTTTGAGAAAAGTTCCCATATACAGGTCAGAATAATGATCAAAATAATTCCTCCAAGCATTTCATGTGGAGTTATGGCAGGCTGAACATAATAATAGTCTGCAATAAATACCGTTGCTGCCATTCCCATCCACCTAAGAGGTTTAGCACCTTTCTCTTCCATAAGAGAATAGAATTCACCTAATGCTAGTGCCATACATATTAGAATAAATATACTGTAGTAGAGGTCCCCTTTCCATATCAAGAACAACCAGGAAGGTATACCAATCAAAACGACAAGATTACGACCTTTCATCATATGCTGAATTTCCTATTGATTTTAGACAAGTACATTAATTTTTTGAGATTCCAACTGAACATTTATAGGAGTCTGTCCAATCAATTCACCATCTATTGTTATATCACTTGTTTCTTCGGGAACAATAGAAAAGCTCTCTATTTGATCGTATTCAACTAATGGACTATCAATATGTTCACCTGTAAATAATTTTGGAAATAATTTTAATAATTGTACTCTAGATGCTTTGCGTACAATAACAATATCTATTTTCCCATCATCTACCTTAGCTAGAGGGGCAATTTTCATTGCTTTACCTGTATGAATCGTATTACAAGCGATGATAAATACAAAATCTTCAATTATTTCTTCATTATCTATGATCAATTTTGATATTCTTTTCTTACTCTTAATAACTTCATATATAGCGCCAATATTATAACGAGCCTCTCCAAGCCATCTCAATTTTTCAGCTAAAGAAGTTGCATCAGTGACCATGCCCCATCCAATAATATTGAAAGCATAGAATAATTGCCCGTTTGCATCCACTCTTGCAATATCTACAGGTCGTAAATGGCCTTTCATAATTCTCTCTACGGATTCAATAGGATCAAGACATTCCAGGTCATGCATAAATGCATTGCCAGTTCCTCCAGTAATAAGGCCAATAGGAAGCATTTGCCCATCTTCTCTTTTAAGCATGCCATTTATCACTTCATGCATTGTACCATCACCACCAATTGCGCAAAACCCATCATAACCTTTATAATCCATTTTTTTTGCATATTCCTCAGCATGTCCAGCATATTCTGTTTCTAGCACATCTATTTGAGCTCCACTGTTTTCAAAAATAGGTCTCACTTTTTTTAAGATCTCCAGACCTTTCTTTGCGCCCCCTTTTGGATTTACGACCAAATAGAATTTCTTCATTATGGTTTTTTTCTATGCTGCATATATTTACCATCCCCAAACTCTATAACCTCAATTTTTACATTTGTAGTTCCCTCTTTAATAAAATCTAATTTTTTTGCTGCTCCGTATGAACAATCTAATATTCTCCCCTTTATATAGGGCCCTCTATCATTGATCCTTAAGATAAGGGATTTATTATTTGCAAGGTTCGTAACTCTGCAGACTGTATTTAATGGAAGGGTCTTATGTGCTGCTGTGACACCGTACATGTCATATACTTCACCATTTGCTGTAAGTTTACCATGAAAATCTTCTGCATAAAATGAACTGACCCCAGTCATAACCTTTCTATGCTTTACCTTTCCATTTTTTGAACTAGCAGAAGTGCTCTTTATTTTTTTTGTGCTTTTTGACCTGCTAGGCGTTGACCCTGTTGTATAGCGTGGAGAACTAGAGCAACCTATTATCATTAAACAAATTAAAGAGTATTTAAATACCAGGGACATAATGATTCTACGAATTGACCTGTCGAATGGCTTCATATAGGACTATTCCAACACTCGTTGCAAGGTTCAAGCTTCTGATATTATTATTTTCCATGGGTATAGTACAGGCGTTATCCCAATTATCCTTTAGAAATGATTCGTGGATTCCCTTTGTCTCACTACCAAATACAATAAAGTCTCCTTTTTTAAATGGCCTTTCCGTATATGACCTAGTGGCTTTTGTTGTTAATAAATGGAAAGACTCATTTTTAGCCATATTACTACAATAATCATTCAGGTCAGAAAAATATTCCCAATCTATATGGTCCCAATAATCCAATCCCGCACGTTTTAACGTTCTATCTGACAATTCAAAACCTAATTCCCCAACTATGTGGAGCCTATTATTTGTTGCACCACATAATCTACCAGTAGAACCAGTATTTGGTGGAATCTTTGGCTCTAATAATACTATCGTAAACATTAGAGTTGCCTGTTTATCCTTGGTATACAATATGGGTCAAGTACCAAACTCGTTGCCATAGCAAAAAGAATAGCACCAGATTCTTTCAGTCTATTTACATGCTCGATCTTTGAAATTCCACCTGTAGCCATAATAGGCATATTAAATTTTGAAAAAATATTCACCATTTCAATGGTTCTATTGAAAATTGAGGTTCCTGAAAGACCACCTCCTTTCATAGAAAAATTACTCTCATCTAAATTAATTTCAGATATTTTCTTATAATGGGTATTGCCTGTATTAATGATCATTTGATCGAAAGAACTACATACTTCTCCTATTTCATCTAGAGTGCTATCTGATACATCTGGTGAAACCTTTATGGAGATTGGCTGCGATATGTTTTCTCTTATCAATGATAACATATTTTGTAATGCCCCCGGGTCTTCGCATATTGTTTGTCCATTGTCAGTATTTGGACAGCTAATATTTAACTCATAAAAATATTGATGATCATTATTTTGTAATGATCTTTGAATTTGGTGAATATTATCAATGTAGTCACTAATAGAATCTCCACCGATGCTTATTCCCAGTGGCCTATTATAATCCCAAAGGATATGATCTTTAATATTATTTGAAAAGTTTTTAATACCAGGACCAGGTAATCCAAGAGAATTGAAAATACCTGTACCACCACCCATAGTTATCTCTTGCAAACGAGGTCTAGGATTTCCATTACGCACTTCTTTCATAATTGTTTTGAATATGATACTACCAATCCCCATCTGTAACCACATATCAAGGATGTTTTTATCAGCCTTAAATGAAGCACCAACCAAAGGTGATGGAAATTTAAGACCATAGATATCTAGGTCATTTCCTGCAGGGATCGGGAATTCAAAAATTACTTTTTTCAAAATAAAAAAAGACCCTAGCACCTTATCTCCGATTTTGACCGCAGTTTCTAGATCTCTAGGTCTAAAAAGGATCTTTTGGAAAAAATATATAAAATGGGTTATGGTATATCGAGATGATCGGTATAAGAATGAAAGAAGTTTAATTCTCAATTCTCTTCCTGGCTATTATCCGTTGTTGTGTCACTTTTAATTGTAGCAAGGACTAGGTTCAGTTTATTTAATCTTTTATCTGCTTCAATAGACTGTTCGGTGGTTGGATGATTATCTTTGAGCCAGTGGTAATATTTTACAGCACTATCGATCAAGGCAACCTGATCATAATGGTATCCTATTGAATAGGCAGCTGGTGCAGCATATTCACCACTAGGATCAATATTTAATACTGATCTATACAATTTAATTGCATTATCAATATTATCTGTTATTTGCGATTCGGCTTGCATAAAAACCTTTTTTTGACCTTTTATCTCAATATCGATCTCTTCATCGCTGATATATGCAGCGTACTCTGACTGAGGATATATAGTTAATAGATCATTCTTTATCTTGGCAGTGGATATTGAATCTTCTAAGGATTCATAAACAAAGATCAATGCAAACATTGCCTTTGGCCTAAATTCAGATTCAGGATAATCTTTAATGATCTTATTTAAAAATATCTCTGATTCATTATACCGATTAAAACTAAATGCTTCTAGATCTGCAAGTTGGTAGTACAATTCTGGTAATTCCCTATCAGGTGCTTTTTCTATTGAAACTGATTTTCGTTCCCTTTCTGTACTATCTTTCGAATCTATCTGGCTGATGGACTCGCTTGCCTCCAATATATTCTTGTGTCGGTCTATATCTGCTTGAGCTTTCAGATAAGTGGTTATGGATCTGCTATGACTTTTTGCCATAGGAGAGAATAACGATCTGCTAGACTCTTTAGATACATTATCATAGTATTCTTTTGCTTTATCAAGATTCCATTTCTCTGAAGTATAAATTTGTCCCAATTGATAATAAGCTTCTGCAGAAACTTGTGTTCGCTGGTAATCATTTACGATCGATTCAAGACGTAGTTCAATTTCTTCAGATTCTCCTTGAGCTCTATATAGCTGAACCAGTTCTAGCTCTAGGTTCCCTGATATTCTCTTAAACTTATCATCAACCAGCATACTTTTGATCTTCCTCTGTGCAGCTTTGTAGTTATTATTTACTCTTAAAATTTTCAGTATTTGCAAGTGTGCTTTTTCAACATTCTCCTTTGAAAGAGAATGTGCAATTACATTATTATATCCTTCTCTAGCAAGTTCATAGTCCTCTTTATTGAATGCCATTTCCGCCAATCTACCATAAATAACCCCTTTCTCTGCCCTTTCAGTGGTTAGTTTTGCTCCTAACTGCAGGTGTGATAATGCAAGGTCCTGATCTTTTAATTCTTTAGCTAATTCAGCAAGTGATAAGTGGCATTTTGCTCTTATGTCTTTTTGAGTCGCATTTACCAACAATTCATTTAACTCATTCAACCCGGCCTGCACACTCCCTTTTTTCCACTTACAAAGTGCAAGCCAATACGTAGCTTCTTCTTTTTGTTGATTGCTACCTATACTTTGTATGGTCTTTAATCCTGATATAGCTAGGTCGTAATCTGACCTATAGTACCTTGCTTTTGACATTAAAAGGGTTGCATCAATAACAAATCTTGAATCTGGATGATCATCGAGAACTGTTTGACATTTTTTTATGGTTTTACCATACTTATCCATTGCGGTGATGGGTATGGTCTCTCCATCTTTTTCCAGTCTTATTTTCTCCGCTTCATCAAAATATTGTTTCGCATTATAAAATGTATTGAAGTAAGCACAGCTCAACGAGCATAATATAAGAATTAGAAAGGCGGTTGATTTTTGTTTAAATATTATGAACATCTATAATAAAATTTACTTATTTGATTTAAGGTGAAGTCAAAAATAATTTGATGGGCATGGAAAGAACACTTATACTGTTGATTGGTGTCATTATTTTCACAGGACAGCTCATTGGTCAAGAACAAGAAGAGATAGATGAGTTTGGTTTTATCGATATAAAAACAGATAGTATGAACGTTCCGTTCTTTATTGATGGCTTTTATGTTGGTAACCACCCACTAAAAGCACCGGTTCCAGTATTACCCGGATTTCACGAGGTCAGTTACATCCCTCCGGATATTCAGGATGAAACGGTAAAAAATAAATTAACTGAAGGAATCAAGCGGGTATATGTGGCAAAAAATGATACCCTAGAGGTATTTCTATTTTATGACCACTATCTATCACAAGTAGAAACACTTCAGGAAGAAATGAAGTTACAGAACTATGTTGGGTTCTCATTGTTTGGAGTCCTGATATATGTATTACTGTCTATTTTTTAAAACACTACTATACTGAAAAAGGATTTTTGCGTAATTTTCGTCATGCATCAACATCATACACTTGAAGAAGGGTTTAAATATAGGCCTGATTATGAATGGCCAGAAGTAGGCACAGAGCAGGACTGCCCACGTTGTGGTGAGTCTTTGGAACTAGTGGAAAATAAAAAAACTTATTATGGAAAACCATGGTGGTGCGCTCCCTGCCAATGGCAATTTTCACAGGAAGACCTGAATCAAGCTGAAATAGATTCTAAAGAAGAAGAATGATCTACGCGTCTGGGATATCCGGTATATGATCCTGGATATCATTCATGACCCAAGATACCACAGTAACATCATCTAGATATCCGTAATCGGGAATAATGTCAGGAATTTCGTCATTCTCATCTATAAAATATGACATTGCAAAGAGAACCTTTTTTATTACCAATTCCGGCAGATCTGTATGCAATTCTAGTATCTTAACAAGATGAGCCATATCCTCTATCAATTCAGCCTCTACTGCATTTATGCTACCTTCATCAAGAATAGTTTGGATCTTTATGCCTAGAATATTAATTATTGAATTCATATTCGCCACATCGACCTTATCTATTAGATCTCTATAATGCGCTTTATCTTCTTCTGTTATCTGAAATAATTTGGTACTCTTCACATCATAAATTCATATACTTAAAAAGAAAATACAATGGTAATTGAAAAAGAAATTAAAAATAGACTTGAAAAACAAATGAACCTGGAGCATTTTGAGATCAAGGACTTCACAGGTAGACATTTAAATCATAAATTAAATGAAGGAGGCTTTCATCTTGAAGCTGTCATTGTATCTAAAGAGTTTGAAGGTAAGAATTTGATCGATAGACATAGACTCGTCTACGACTCTGTAGGTGATCTTATGAAGCATGAGATACATGCACTAAGTATGAAAACTTTAACACCAGAAGAATGGGAGAAAAAATAATATGGGATGGTTCTCAAGCAAAGATAGCAAACCTGAGATCAATCAACCAAAAGACATGTCACCATTGGAAGCAGTAACACACCTTTGTGCATCTATCCAATTGGCAGATGGCCAGGCAGACTACGAAGAACGGCAAACATGGATCAAAGCGATAGAAGAACTTTTTCCTGAATTTTCTGAAGAGCGTGCTGATCGATTTCTTAGCGAGGCTCAGCAAGTATTAAATCAAAAACAAAATACAGATAGGATGAATTACATACTAGATGTTATCAATAGGATCAAAGTTTTACTTAATGAAGATCAGATAAAAATATTAGGGCCAAAATTATCAGAGCTTATTGAAGCTGATGGAATTGTTATGACCGCTGAAATGGAGATCGCTAAACTAGTGGAGTCGCAATTAGGGATTGATATATCAGTTGATGAGGAACTATAGATCCTTCAATTGAATAACACACTTGCTGTTGGATCCTCTTTATAAAGAATCTGGTGTCCATCTACCCAAATATTATTCATTAAATATTTAAATCTATTCTCAAAGCCTCCATTTTGCTTTAATTCAATGATGGATTTAACCTTTGTTATTCCATTATTATTTCCTGTTACATCCTCTATACTGGTTATCTTTGTCCCCTTCACATTGACTAAAGCGTTTGTAAGGATCCCTCCAGTTGTAAAATACCAGGACATTAGGCTCTCTTTATCTGGGTTCCACATAATAATTGTTTCACCACCATATTCTCCATTATTGACAGAGTGAAGAATACGTATAGCATTTCCATTTAAGGCACGTTCCCATCTAGCTATATCATATACAGGGTTATCTTCTGTTGAGTGTAATAACTCTCCTTTATAGGTCTTTCCAACGAATGGTGAAAGAGATGCTAAATGTTCTGACATTTTGGGAGTGCCTTCTGCATATATGAAAAACGGTAAAATCGCAAAAAGTTTAAAGGACCTTATCATAATGACCACACTATTTTGATAATAATTATGGTATGAAGAAAAACTGAATTCATAAAATTTTTGATATTATTTAAAAAAATTATTTTGCATAAGAATCGGCGCCTAAGAAATGGATCGAAATATAATCTTCATTACCAACCACCCAGCTATCATGTGGCTTTGGTGGAACATAAAAAAGATCATTTTTTATCAACTCATGAACGACTCCGTCCTCAAATACCACTGTAGCGCTACCTTGAAGGACCATTCCTAGATGTTCTACATGGCAAAATTCACTTTCTGCAAGAGGCGAAACATCAATAGACCACTTCCACCCTGGTTTATATGTTGCTCTTCCTATGGTCATATTTGGCAAATGTAATATTTCAAATTTTCCTTTTTCAAAATTTCTGATCTCGTCAGGATCTTCAAATTTTTTAATAATTAGATCGATCATGTTTTTTCCATCAAATCATAAACATTAAACCAGTGATCAATAACGAAATAAGGATACCTTTGATAATTATCATAATGGATTCCTTTTTTTGATGTCTCAAAGATTCGCTATCTTTTTCTCTTTCATATTTTTCACCCATATTTTTTAGACCCAAAAATGCATTTACAATACATGTCTCTGATCTTGCCTCTAGCAACGGAACGGTCATTAATATAGATGGAAGAAATATAAGAGATCTAAGGTAATAAATATGTTCAAATGACAAGAAGTAAAATACGGTCATAATTGTCAATAATATTCCAATATACCCAAAATTCTGTCGGCGTTTGATCTCTCTACCAGCAATATTTACACAACTACTCATTTTTAAGTCTAGACTCACTAATTATTATTATTCATTTTACTAATTTAACTATAATTAAAACCAGACTTTAGCCTTGTTAGTTTGAGATTTATAAAAAACTATATAATATCATGGCATGTATAGAATGAATAGAACATTAACATTGAAATATCTTCTTATTATTTTCTTATTGATCCCATTTATTTATGGACAAAAGCCTACCACTAAAGACTACTATAGAACAGCTGCCGAGCTTGGGATCTTTCTTTATTTACAATATGGTATACACGCGGATATATCTGACCTAGAACAAAATGAACCAAATTCAGTCGACCAATATTTTCGAGATCAACTCCGATGGGGCGATTCAAATATGGAATGGGCAAAAGAAGCAAGTGATATACTTTTATATGGGGTCTTTATTGGCACTCTTCCTATAATGCCACTTTTTTCTAATGATGATTATATGAGTATGCTTCTTACAAATATTGAGGTTCTATCGATCAATGGGACCTTAACTAACCTTGTAAAAGAACTAGTGAAACGACAGAGACCAGCATCTTATTACAAAACACGAGATGAAGGTGAAGATGCTTATAGGTCCTTCTTTAGCGGCCATAGTAGTGCAACCTTCTCTATTGGTACATCGACCGCCATGATGCTATCTAGAAGATTTCCAGAGAAAGAACCATATATTTGGACAGGATGCATGGGATTAGCCGCCGCGACGGCTTATTTTCGCGTAGCAGCTGATAAGCATTATATGTCAGATGTATTAGTAGGCGCTTTAACTGGTATAGCGATAGGGAAAATGGTTCAAAATAAAAGATCTAATGAATACCTATCATATGGTCTATCAACTAGACCAGAGAGTATTCAACTTCGTCTTTCTATAAATATAGACTAAAAAAAAAGGGGATCGAAATCCCCTTCTTTTAATTACTTCCCACCAAACCAGGACCAAAATCCCTTCTTGGCTTTTTTACCACTGTTTTTCGTACTGGACTTACTTTTTTTCTTATTCCACTTCTTTTTCTTTACTTCTTCCATGCCAGCTCTGTCATCTAGATCCATTGCTGCTACTGGAGCGACAGTACCACATAAAAGAGCAACTGAAAGAATCCATTTCATTTTATTTTTCATTTTACACTCCTATTTAAACTTTTTAA
>CAJVZI010000028.1 GCA_913020665.1 uncultured bacterium
CCGGGAAAAGCAATATGAATATCCTCTTCATCGTATCACCGCAAATTTGCCAATAAATGGATCACTTGATTTTCCAGTTTCTTCTACATGGAAAATATATAGTCCAGGAGCTATCTCTTGATTATTAATAGATCTCATATCCCACCATGCATTTCCCGACTCTGTATCGTCATGATCAATAGTGCTTACTGCTTCTCCTGCTAATGTATAGATGCGAATAGTACATTGGGCGGGTAAATTCGTAAATCTTATTTGTCTGAGATGCTCTCCCTCTTTAAAACCAGAGTTTACCCTATATGGGTTCGGCACAACACCAACATCTCCTAAGGAAGCTACAGGCATTACACCAGGATAGACCTGTACAAAATTTCTATCTAACACCGTGGTGCCTTTTGAGTTCTCGATAGAGGCATAACCATCTGGATTTGCCCACTGATCAGGATTGGAATAATTTGTATCAACCTCTACTACATACTGACCCCCACCAATATCATTGTACGTCTCTTCAAAAGGAGGTTCAACACCCATGTCATAAGATACAACAGAGTAAGTGTATTCAAGACCATCAACAACATTTTGATCTTTGAACATATAGTGCATTGTATCACCATTAACCACTACTGGCTCATCTAGCCTAATGCTCTCAAAACCTGTGTCATTTCCAAGGCTAAACCATGGGAAATAAGGGTCTTGCCCATTGATCGCATGTCCTCTTCTCAACTCTTCTGGACAATCAAAACTTCTTGAGTAAACACAGTGTAACGAATCTTCTTCTGCAGAGAGGTCATACTGTCTGTAGGGTCTCCAACCTGCAAAGATACCATCTGTATCATAGATCATATCTTCTGCATTACCCCATGTATTACCACCATCACCACTTTTGTAAATTTTATATCCTTCAAAATCTGCATATCCAGTTACCACATCTCTTGAGTACTCTGCATCATCATTCCAATATATATTGACCTCACCCTGTCCGGTCACTGCATGCACAGTCGGTCTTGTTGGCGGTGTAAACCCTTGATAACGAGAATTATACATGACCTGCGCAAACCTTGCATTATTAATTAGATCGGCTTCAGTTTGTCCAAAAATAATACAGAATGAGAATGGAACCTCCCTACCAACAGGCAGGTCAAAGGGGCCGCAGCTCATGATCAAAACACAGTCCAATCCTTCAGGATCTCTTTCGTAAACAGCCTCTAGCTTTAATCCCTCCACTGAATCAAAATGCGGATTTAATTCTTCTCCTAGATCAGTCCCAGGATTTGGCGTATGAAAATGCCAGGCTTTCTCACCTTCACTTAAGTTTGAGGTATCCCCTACCATAATTTTATACAATATTTCTTCTTTATTTCTTGCAACTGGACAACCCTCATATCCAGCATAACAACTACTTGAGTTGGACTCTGGGGACACAACGCCTGGGCGCTGATACCAATCTACCCAGTGCCAGTCGGTCATTTTCAATGGCTCTCCTGGGAAAATATCGATTGTTCCATCCTGATCAAGATCAACAGGGTCAGTTGCTCTTGGCGAATCAAGTAACTGGGTAGCAACCACACCAAACTCATTTCCTGGGTGCGATGTCGCGGATGGTTCATCAAGTGTATACCCTGCAACACCTGAAAGCCCATCATGGTCACCGATCATTGCCATACTGATCAACATCCTATCATTGTTAACCTCAAATATTTCCCAGTAATATTTCATGAAATCATCATCGTTCGTATGTAATCCACCATTATAACCATCCCAATCACCCATGAGAACATCTGCATCCATGTAAAAACCCAATGACATCCCGCTATAATCAAATCCTTTACCACGATTAAGCTTTGTTCCATCAGGCATGATCATTGCTTCACCACATTCTTGATTACCCTCATTATCTAAGATCGGATTACCATCTTCATCTTCAGCACACCAGTCCCCACTCTCATTACGTACCTTTACAGTAACAAACATGATATCTTCTGCATATGATACACCATAAGAATGCGCAGTTGCCTTAACACGAAGCCCCATTGGATAGCCTGTCTGTTCATATTTATCATTGGTATTCACGGTATTTGCTCTATGAGACCACCGATCATCAAACTCCATATAAACGTCCATATCTGAAACAAATCTTCCAGGAACCTCTTCCCAGCAATTAGGGTCTTTTCTTGAATAGGAGCAACCAGGAAGATTAACATTATAATCCTGTGACCACCATCCTGGCCAAAAAGACTCCATTAGGCCAGTACCCATATTCATTCTAGTAGGCCATGTATTGGAATATGCTGAATGGGCCAACACGGGATATGTGTCATCTCCAGATACCCACGGAGTAGAACCAAACACATCACTTGCATTATACTCAGTCTGGTGGGAATTTGTTCTTGCCATAGTAGAAGCATGCCAATCCGTTTTATATTCAGTGTCAATGAAATGAGATTCTGCGGCATTCGCTCCATAGTATGCATAGTCATCATCATCTGTCCATTCTTCAAGATCTTCTCCATAAGCATAAAAGTCAAATTGTGATTCTCTGCTTATCAATGCAGGTCTTAAAGCCCAAGGATAGATAAAGCCTACCCTAGCAGTTGTCTTATTTGGATCAGAATCACCAAAAGTGCTAAGAACTATCTTTCTATCCTCATGATTAAAATAATACTGTTTATCAGAGTTAATGGCGTCTACCGAATAAACCTCATTATTTGGATTGTATAACCCATCGTCATTAGCTAACTCGAATAATACACCCTTATAGGTCGTGTCACCCGATACAGGGTACCAGTCATCATAAGCATTGGAAGACTCCCATATACTGTACAGAGGGAAGCCCTCTTCATCTACAACAGTCTCAACGACCTCCCATGTAAAATGCGCAGTATTCTTATGCCCAGGAACGGCACCAATGAATGACACTGCAGGTAGATAGGAATACTCCCCCCAGATACCAGCTGGATGAACATCCCAATTGATCACAGCTCCATAGTTAGAAATGGCACTTTTTACTCGCCCTTGATCAATAAAACCTTTTGCCCTATCGCTCATTGGATTAGTGGGGAAAGGATTATCACCGATCTTTGCTGTTGCAGTTCTCCTGAATGGATCAGGAGAGACAGGTGCATCCTTAAGACTGCCATCTTTTGCTAATGAAAAAGAGATCAATATAGCAGCGATTGGTATATATTTATATGTATCAGTCAAAATCGATCCTTATAAAAAAGTTTATCTCACGAGGAGTTGAAAGTCGCCAAGGCCTATCATAATAAGCACTAGATTTATCAGCATAGACACCAGCACCATTAGGATCAGTTCCAGGGAGTCCTACATAATTTGTATAATAGGTTCCTGGATCATCAGGCTTACCTGTTAGAGCATATATATCCCAAGCATTACGGATATCTAGTATATTGAAAATATTTAGTCCTAATGAGAATTTATGTTTAAATGCTTCCAAGTACTTAGAAAAGGATAGATTAACATTACGATAAGCAGGACCTCTCTTTGAATTTGGATGCCTAAGATCTTCTGCAGGGTCCTTACCCTTAAATATGATAGGAGTGTAAGGATAACCGCTCTGGTAGAAAGCTGTCAGACCAGCTTGTATACCAAAGGGTAAAAATGTGTAGAGATAATAAGTAAGGTCATGGGGTCTGTCGTAATAAGCAAGATTCTCCTGGCTGGGAGCATCCACATATTGTCCGCTTATACTTGCCCACGCATATTCACTGTTGGTCTTTGCGATGGAATAAGTATATTGCAGCATAGAGCCTAAGAATGCCCAACGCCACTCTAGCGTAAGATCAAGACCTTTAGCTGATCCATAATCACCATTAGTAGCAACCTGATAAGAATAAACACCAGATCTCTCATTATTATAACGGGTCAATTGATCCATATCTCGCACCCATGCGCCAAAAGAATAGGCCCAATTCTCTCCAACCTGAACATTAAAACTTGCTCCATATTGCTGGGTTCTTTGGGCATTCATGGTCGCATTCCCAACTGCACCTTCTCCTTCTTCAAATAATTCTTCGGGGTCTTCTAAGCTGTTGGTATTAAGATATACATTTTGGTAAATAGGATTTTGAAAATATAGACCGTAATTAAATGTGAAAGTTGACTTATCAGTAATAACATGACTAAAACCAATACGAGGACTGATCTTATAGGACCAGCTTGAATTCTTCAGCATGATCTTTTGCCTTGCTAAACCTGCAATATCAGAGGCCTCTTCTGATCCTTGATCCCATATATCATTATCATTCAGATCTGAGTAGAACCAGGGCCTGCCAGGACTAAAGTTTCCAAGAGTATCAGACCAGACCTGAGAATTATAATCAACCATATCGATTCGTACACCATAATTGATAACCATCCAAGGCACTTCAAATGTATTTTGGATATATGCTGAGAATTCTTCTGGCTCCCGGAAGTCATCCCATTTCCCATTATCATTTGCATCTGTATACTTTTCACCTTCATCCCATCTTCCATTATTCTCACCTGCATCAGCTTCTATGTAGCCCTCATCACCTAGTATCAATCCGTCTGGGCCTGTATCTTGCCAATACTCGGCGAACGTTTGAATCTTTGCGCCTGCTCCTAACCATGGATATTTCACTTCATAGAAATTAAGTTTATGCGATTTATAATCAGCACCTACTCTCACCTTCCACTTGTCTGTAAGCTGGCTGGTTATATCAAAACGAACCTCATCAGTGATCGAAGTGGAGCTTGCATAAAATGTATCATGTCCACCAAATGTCCTGCCTTCATCCCAAGCAACACCTGTAACATCAGGCATATAATAGTATGGATTAGGTAATCCTGGAATAAAACTAAAGTTATTAGGAGTTCCAAAGTATCCAGGAACATTCTGCCATAAAAGATCAACGCTTGCATAGTCAAAAAATGGTTCATTATCCTCATACATCTCTGGCTCTAACCAGTAATCACCATCCTTATACATCAACTCTTTTATTAGTTCAGGACCATCCCAAACTCCATCACCATCAGTATCGGTATATTGTTCTCCAATGTCCCAAACCCCGTTACCATTCTGATCATCAAAATCCTCAGCAAGCTCCCAATTCCAGAGCCCAGGCTGAGCACCGTGGTACCAACCACTTCTCTCATCAACATTAGTATATCGTATAGTATCGCCGTCTTCGCCTATTGAATAAGGAACAACATATTCATTCTCAGGGTCTGATATTTCTTTGTATCCAGCGGGGTGCCTCCATTCAAACCAATTAGGATAGCCATCTTTATCGTTATCTCTCCATCTTACACCTTGGAACTGATCCTGTGTGAACCGAGACCAACGGAGTGTGTAGAATGTACTTTGAGTGACAGAGTGGTTCATCTCAAAATTATACCTATATGTGTCACGGAAGAGTTCGTTCCTTCCTTCATCCCAATAAAGGAATCGCGGATTAAATGCCTGTCTGTGATTCGCAACCTGCCAGTATGAACCGTGGAAACGTAGTTTATTAGTAAACTTATAACTTAGCTTTGCGAACACGTCCCATGTGTCATCAAAACCAAAACCCCTAAATCCAGCTACATCATCCCATGGGTAGGCAAGGTCTTTCTTGTTCTGCTGTAGCACATCAAGATCCAGGTCTGATTCATTAAGAAAATATTTCGGCCCCCTATATATCCTATCATCAAACTCATAAACACTATATTTATCTTCAATAGTATATTGACCTGAGACCCAAAAAGTTAGTTTTGGAATTCCTATAATTGGCCCACCAAGACCAAAATTAAAATCAGTATATCCACGATTAAGATCGTAATTATTTGTTTCAAGGTCATTGCCTAATGCTGAGTTTATCGCAGCCCCAACTTGGCTTGTCTCATATTTGAAATGATACTCTATCTTTTTCCCACCAACCGCTGTATGCCAGTTTGAAACAGCAGATTGTGCATCTCCATATTCAGCATTAAATCCGCCTGGCTGCCAATCGAACTGTCGGACCGCAAATAAATTCAGTCTTGTTCCAGAGCCAATTGAACCAAATATAGGATTTCTTAGGTACATACCATCCATCATGTACGCAATCTCTCCAGACCGACCACCTTTTACGTGTATCTCCTCAATCCCACGCTCTTCATGATCTGGAACTGATTTTGTTCGACTTTCAACCTTAACAACCCCTGATTGGAGAGTATATAATTCGGTCAGGTCACGTATGGGTAGGGACTGTATCGCCTCCTTATCAACGGTTACTTTTTTTGAAGTGGTACCTTTTTCTACAAGAGGACGCGTTCCGAGAACCTCTACCGATTCCCCTTCAACAACTTCCGGGCGAAGTTTAAAATTAAGCCAAACCGTTTGATCCATTACAACATTGACACCCTTGGTCGTCGTTTTTGCATAGCCCATCATTTGGCAGACCACATCATATTGACCAACAGGAATATTCAATATAATATAATTTCCATCAAAATCAGCCGCAGCTCCTGCACCTACATCTGGTACATATATATTTGCGCCAGGAAGAGGAGCGCCTTGATCGTCTGTTATTTTTCCGCGAATGGTACCATCCGTACCAGCATTTAAAACTGCAAGAAGGAAAATTAATGTGGATATATTTTTTAAAGATCTTATCATTCGCCTAACTCCCGGAGATCAAGTGTCTGTATACCACTTTGGGTGTTGATGTAAAAAGGATCAAAATCAAAATCTGGATGATCACCCACATCCTTAAGTTTTACAGTTCTCACTGGCTTGGTCAATGCTCTGAACACACTATTTTCTGATTGAATATCAACGGATGTTAGCTCTATACGATTGAGGCCAACCCAAGCCTGATTCAATGTGTCAAGATAACTATTATTTTGTGTGTAATCTGAGTCATACGGATGCTCAGTCCACCTTATGTAAACCTCACTCTTAACCAGCCCCTTATTCTTCGCTAGCCATGATACAGTTCTTTGCCCAAAATCAACACCACTACCCACCATGGTCATTGTAACGGTTTGAGTTACTTTGAAGCAGTCAGCAAATGTTGTGTCCGGTGCAGGTTCATCCATGCTCACCCTATGGCCAGCAGGTACGGTCACGCTTTCAGATTCAACCTCATAGGATTTTTCAATAAAATATACAGAGATCTCTGTCGTATCATAGTAAGATGTGTCAACCATTTCACCATCTCTTAGATATCCATTGGAGGTATAATATAGAACCTCACTTTCTAAGTTCTTTTTATGCCAAAATCCATCTTCTATATCATTAGGACTAAAATAAAAACCAACCGGAAGAAAATAGGATGGATAGATGATTTGGTTTAAATGACCAGGTTCATGAAAAATATGGTAATTATAAAATCTTTCAGTCTGGCCTCCTGCGGTCTTGGTCCATTCTGATTTTGTGATATAATAATCATCGGGAGATAAAGAAGCTGCTGGATCATTAATATGTCCCACCTCTTCCCTAGTAAATAAAGTGACGAGTGAGTCTACGTCATCAACAAACTGTTGTTTAAGGTCGTAAAAATCTATTTCTTCTATGAGATCAGTGTAAACTGTCCCCCAACGGCTGGTTATATCATCACCCAAATTGATCTCAAGCCTAACATCTGGAGCCATTGGGTCGCTCCAATCCACTATTAAATTATCAGGCTTGTCACCTATGACATATAAAAGTGTGTCTTCTAGGCCATCTGCGTTAGCATCCTTTAGAGTAAATTCTTCTTCTTCATCGTACAAATTATTCCCACGATCGGTGAAATCTTCTCCGCTAGTATATGTTCCAGAATTATCACTATCAACATAGACCTCAGCATCGTCCCATTTATTATTGCAGTTACGATCTTGGTATGGCTCATTCAGATCATAGGTACCTGAAGAATCAATATCATAGTAAGGTTCTTGCGGGTCCCATACGCCATTGCCTCTATCCTCAAATTCATATGCAACTGATATCTCTCCATTCCCATCATAGTCCTGTATCAGATCATCTCCTGAATCATATTCACCATTATTATTGTTATCTGAATATTCATATAGAACTTCATACACGCCATTGCCATTGTAATCAGCTATGACGACCTCTGAGCCATCCCAGATACCATTATCATTGCAATCCGTATTGTTGCGAAAGACCAGTGAGTCTGTGCTCAATTGTTGTTTGATAAAATCAAAGGTATTTAAGAAGCGTAGTGGTTCATCAGATATAAAAACATAGTCTGTATCATTCCATTCTGAGGAATCTACAAACAGCAGGCCATTATCGATAAATGGTGTATCTACCACTGCCCAATAAGCACTCACATCAAAAGTGTCATTGTAAAAGAGCATGGTGTCCGATACGATCCAATCAGAATTAACAAGCTTATATCTTTGTAGAGATGGCTCTGCCTCTAAATTCCATTCTAGCGACTCAAGATTTTTGAATGGTGTGGAGGTCATCTGCACAGAATCATAGACAACTGAGTCAGCCACGGATAAAGAATCAATATAATTGCGCTCTGTGAACTCTGATTCATCGGCTGAGGTCATTGCAAGTAAATGGTTGGGGAATGTTCTAAAACTCATTCTGGTAGGATCTTCTCCAAATAAACTATAATAATCCATGTATGTATTATAGTTCGCCATTAGGTTTGGATTATATCTAAAGAATGTTGCATTCACATCATTCTCAAAATTATAGAAATATTCAGAGATGGCACCTTGGTCGCCACCCAAGCTCTGATTTAGCGTGTTAGTGAATCCTTGTGGCTCATTTTCTGATGCTTCTTCTTCTTTCATAAAATCACATGAACAGAAAAATAATACAAATCCCGATACTAAAAATTTCCTAATAATTTGTTTTTTCATCTATTTAATTACAAGTTCAGCCCAAGAAAGAAGCGCTAAATATAATCATTTGACTATTATATTTCTTTTCTTATTTAAAAAAAAAGAATCCCACTATGAATAATACAAAAAATATATTTCTAATATCCATAATTATCGTATCCTTTTTGAGATCTGATCTTGCAAGCCCTGAGCCATTTATGGTACAACAACCAAATGGTGAAATGATCACAATATACAATCGAGGAAATCATCTTCAAGGTTGGCATGAATATAATGGATGGACGATAACCAAGGATAGCGATGGATGGTGGGTTTATGCAAAGGGCAATAATGGACGAGAATTGATCCCATCAATATTCAAAGTAGGGATCGATCAAGAACCTGAACAACAATCATCGATCCAGAAAGGAATTCGTCCTGAAGCGATCGTTTTGATCGATAATGCACCTGTACCAGATATTCAGAATACTCGGACAGACACCTTTTATGTTCCTATGATCCTTGTAGAATTCCCTGATGCCTATGCTATCTATGAACCTAGCGAATTTGATCTTATCATGAATCAAGAAGGATATACACACCTTAACTATGATAATACTGGTAGCTTTCGAGATTTTTACCAAGAAATATCCTATGGACAATTCTTACCAGTTGCGGAAGTCTCTGAGTGGTTTATGGCGCCTCATGAGCATGACCACTACGCATATAGCAATCCTGAAGGTTACAACAACGTTCGTCAATTAGTAAGAGATATGGTTGACTCCCTTGAAGCATCCGGGTTTGACTGGTCTGGATATGACAATGATGGGGATGGTTATGTAGATGCATTGAACCTTGTCCATCAAGGTCCAGGAGCTGAAGAAGGTGACTATTCAAATATCTGGTCACACAAATGGAGCCTAGGAAATTTAGCTGTTACATACGATGGTGTGACCATTAATAGCTATAATATGAACCCAGAGATACAGAACGGCACTATAGTCGCCATTGGTGTGTTAGCACATGAATTTGGACATGCCTTGGGTCTGCCAGACCTTTATGATACTGATTATAGCTCGACCGGGGCAGGGAAACTTGCTCTTATGGCAAGTGGGTCATGGGGAACCAGTAATAACTCGCCTTGGTATCCAGCAACAATGATAGGATGGTGTAAAAATGAATTAGGCTGGTCAAATGTCGTTGAGATCACGGATGACCAGGATGTAGTTTCCATCGAACAAAGCTATTCAAATAATACAATTTTTCGCGTAAATCATTCTCAAGTTGATGAGGAATACTGGTTGATCGAAAATCGACAAAAGATCGGCTCTGACACACTGATGCCTACACCGGGTCTTACAATTTGGCATATTAATGACGATATTGCACAAGGATGGGCTGTCAATAACAATGAACCATATTATGGTGTAGGGCTAGAGCAGGCTGATGGAATGTTTGCACATGAAAACGGTGGGCCAAGTAATGGAGCAGATGTATTTCCAGGCGACACGGATAACAGAGAGTTCAGCAACTCTTCTTCCCCAAATACAACCAGCCTCTATGGACAACCATCAATGTTGCGTATTGATAACATCTCAGACCCTGGTGAGTTCATGACCATTGATGTAGAATATAATGAAATTATTCTTGCTACAGCCTCAATTGAAGATGGCAATGGCTCTGCATATAACCAAGGTTCCATATCATTAGGATTAGAAAATGATATGACGTTAGGACAATTTGAATTTTCATTGGATTTCGAACCATCATTTGTTGAAATAACGGGTGTAAACCCCACTGAGCGAACAAGCTACGATTCTGTTATAATAGATAATTCTACTATTACCCTTATTAATCCAAGCATCTCGCCTGGCAATGGTGCAATATTAGATCTAGAGTTATTTAATCATGTGGGAGTAGAGACAAATGTTCTGGTTAGCTATAATATGTGTCTGGCCTATACTTCTGATAGTAGTGAAGTAGGGATTACAATACAGGATGTTGCAAATTATCATATTCAGCCAGTTGACCAATTTTATAATATTCAAAATGGTACTGGATCTGTTGGTGGAGGTGCCTCGTATACTGTTTCATTGATCAATACCGTTCCTATTGCCTTGACTGTTTTTCAACTATCCAATGACCCAGGAATCCTTACTCCAAGTGCCGAACCATTTGAGGATCTAAATGGAAATGGTCAATATGATGAAGGAGAACCATATACAGATTGGAACCAGAATGAGCAGTGGTCTCCCATTGTTGAATTGATCTCCTTATCTGAAGAATGGGAAATAGATGTGACAGTTTCTGGTACAGACCTAACAGTAGGGATATCTAACTGGGCAGAACCACTCGAACCAGCGCCGTATGAATTGTTCAGAGTGAACTGTTCTGTAAATGAGGATGTAGAGCTAAATGATATGACCACAATATCTACTAATGTAATATTAATACTTGATGCTTGGGGCAATAGCGGGGTACCATTTGTAAATGGTGATGGCACAGTTACAATAAATGAGGTCTTATCAAATGATCTTGCTTATGACCATCCTACTGCTTACGCACTCAACAATATATATCCAAATCCATTTAATCCAATCACAACTATTGAATTTTCTGTTCCAGATAATAATAATGAGAAAGTTAGATTACGTGTCTTTGATATCGCCGGTCGGATGGTTAGAGACCTTACCAATAGGCCATATACCAGTGGTATCTATAAAATCGAATGGGACGCATCCCATCTTAGTTCAGGTATCTATTTTTTAGAGTTTAGAGTGGGTTCACTCAGAGATATTAGAAAGATAAACCTATTAAAATAATTAGGCTGATCGTCGATTTTGTATCGTTTTATATAATGGATCATTACCTTTTACTATAGTATCTTTGGTTATTATGACCCGTTCTATACCTTCCATTTCAGGAAGCTGATACATAATATCCATTAGGTGTTCTTCCATGACAGAACGGAGAGCTCTTGCTCCTGCCTTTTTCTTGATTGCAAGCTTAACGATCTCTTGTAACGCACTATCTTGAAATTCTAAAACAACACCCTCAAGTAAAAATAATTTTTGATATTGTTTAACAATTGAATTTTTTGGTTCTACTAGGACCCGAAGCAAATCACCTTCATCTAACGTATCTAAAGTACTAACTATTGGCAAACGGCCAACCAGTTCAGGGATCAAGCCATAGCTGATCAGATCTTCCTGTCTGACATCCTCAAAAATAGTATTGACCTTCTTATTCTGAGATCTTGTTTTTCCACCAAAACCAACCTCTCCCTTTCCAACTCTTCTAGCAATGATCTCCTCTAATCCTGAAAATGATCCTCCACAAATAAAAAGTATATTAGAAGTATTAATAGGGATTAAACTTTGTTCGGGATGTTTTCTTCCTCCTTTAGGCGGAACATTTGCAATGGTTCCTTCAAGAATCTTTAATAGAGCCTGCTGAACACCTTCCCCACTTACATCGCGAGTTATGGATGCACTGGCACTCTTCCGACCCACTTTATCGATCTCGTCAATATAAATAATGCCTTTTTCTGCTGCACCAATATTATAATTTGACACTTGAAGCAATCTGACAAGTATATTTTCTACATCTTCCCCCACATAACCTGCTTCGGTGAGCGTAGTGGCATCCGCTATTGCAAATGGAACAGACAAAAACTTTGCTAACGTCTGAGCGATCAATGTTTTTCCTGTCCCTGTAGACCCGATCAGTAAAATATTACTCTTGTCTAGCTCAATATCTGATAAATAAGATTGGTGAATTATTCTTTTAAAATGATTATATACGGATACAGCTATCGCCTTTTTTGCTCGGTCTTGCCCCACGACATGATGATCGAGATTGGCTTTGATCTTAGATGGTTTTTGGAGCGTTACTTTAAAGGTAGACTGAGGATGATCTAGCTCAGGCTCTAGGTTTACTTCCGGCTTTTTTCCCTTCTTTATCTTGGTCATTTTCTTTTTGCAAGAATGGAATCAATGATACCATAGGTCTTAGCCTCTTTTGACGTAAGATAATTATCTCTCTCTGTATCAGCCTCTATTTTTTTTAGAGTTTGCCCTGTATTCTTGGCAAGAATTGAATTTAATTGTTTTTTCATACGTAAGATCTCTTCTGCCTGGATCTTTATATCAGTTGCCTGCCCTTGGGCTCCACCCATTGGCTGATGTATCATAATTCTAGAATTTGGTAAGGCAGAACGTTTCCCTTTTGCGCCACCTGCTAATAGAAAGGCACCCATACTTGCAGCCTGCCCCAGACATATTGTTGAAATATCTGGTTTTATATATTGCATAGTGTCATAGATACCCATGCCTGATGTAATAATTCCCCCAGGAGAATTAATATAAAGATATATATCTTTTTCTGGGTCTTCCGCTTCTAAAAAAAGTAATTGTGCAATGATCAAAGACGCGATAGAATCATCAATAGGCGTACCAAGAAAGACAATCCTCTCTTTAAGCAAACGCGAATAAATATCGAAGGCACGTTCAGACCGTCCTGTTTGCTCAACAACGATAGGAACCAGCTGATTTAATGTTTTTTCATCAATGTTCATCTTCTTTTCCTCGTAGATCTTTAGTATAAACATCTACCTCTTTGACTTTAGCAAATTGTTCTAAATATTCCAAGATTATCTTTTCCATTAGATCATCTTCTAGATGTTTTCGATTACTGGGTTTCTTATAAAATTTCCGAATCTCATTTTCAGATTTAGGAGTCCGGTCTGCAAGTCTTTGGATCTCATTTTCTATCTTTTCCGTAGAAACATCAAAACCTTGGCTCTCAATGAGCTTATTCCTGATCAAGTACCATTTCATATTCCTTTCTGCAACCGGTTTATAGTGCTCTCGAACCTTTTCCTCATCCATTGGTTCACCCTTATTCTGCTTCTTAACATCTTCCACTAGGTTGGTTAAATAATTTTCAACCATAGATGGAGCAAATGAAGGATCAACTTTTTGGATCAGTGCGTCTGCAAGGTCTCTCTCGTACGCAGTATTGGAACGTTCTTCAAAATTTTCTTTTATTTTATTCTCAACATCTTTCCTTAAAGCTTCTTCAGAATCAAGCTCAGGATTAATTCGCTTAAAAAATTCTTCATTTAGCTCAGGGAGCATCTCGCGTTCAACATTATCCACAGTAAGTTCATAGTCCGCATCTTCACCATCTTGATTTACAGGTAATCTTAGACGAGTGCTATCACCAGGCTTAAGACCTATCAATTTTTCTTTTTGATCGTCTGTAAATGAACCTTTACCCACTCTCAAATATTGTTTCTCAAATTTTTTCCCGATGATAGGAACACCAGATTCATCCAATTTCTGTAAAGTACATATAAGGTAGTCTCCTTCAATTGCACCTTCTTCAATAGTTGCCATGGTGGCCTGGGACTTCCTTAATTGCATAATAGCATCTTCAATATCTTGTTCATCATGAATGTACGTTGTACGTTGCACAGAAAGGGACCGTTTTTTTAATCTAGGCAAGGATAATTCAGGCTCTATTTCAAAAGTGGCATTAAAAGAAAAATTTCCATTCATTTGAAAATCGACATCCTTTATTTCGGCTTTATTCACGGGAGTTAAACCTTCTTGTTGAATAGCCATTAGGTAATACTTTTGGAAATGGGTGTCCATGAATTCAACTTCTAAATTTGGTTGAAATTGAGCCAATAATCTTTCTCTTGGAATTTTTCCCGCACGAAAACCAGGCATTTTTATCTTTTTACTGAATTTTTTGATCGTATCATTAAAATCAGATTCTAATTCAGTCCAAGGTATATCTATTACTAATTCCCTTGTGTAGTCATTTACTTTTTTTACTTTTATTTTCACTTCATATCCCGAAAAATAGCTGGCGAATTTAGGAGATGTTTTACTTTAGCCTAAATAAGAAATAATTTTTTATTAAAATAATAGAATCAGGGATTCAAAATTATATTTACAAGAAAAACTATATCCACAACTGTGATCATATCATCATTATTAATATCTGCTACAGAAGCTGGACATATCCCACTACCATTATTATTTGCAACCTCTGATAAAAGCAATATATCAAAGACATTAAGGTCTCCTGAATTATCCAGGTCTCCCACTAACCATTCATCACAAGCATCAGTAGGATGAGCAAAAAATGTATGCCATCCTGCCATTGGACTAGTTTCAGATCTTCCTGAAGAATCTGCAACTTGGATATAATACTGTATCATTCCTGAATCTACAAGTGCAGGAATCGATCCTGTCCATAGATCCGGTTCCTCAGATGAAATTGATTGATATAGAATATTAGAATCCCAATTATCTGAGTCAGGATTTTTCCAAAATACTTTAATAGAATCCTCTATCAGGCCAGTCTGGCTTAGATCATCAAATAAGACCTCGACCACATAACCATTCGTATCTGGTTCAGTGCCATTATTTAATGGGTTATGGAATATTTGAAGCATCTGAAGGTCAGGAATGCCTTTAACACGGCAGTGTAAAGCATCTGTTGACTCCCAAGAACCAGTAAACCCTATTACATCATATCCAGGCAAAGCCTCTTCATATACAGCTAGTGCTTCATCATCCCAGCTACCACCAGTTACAGGAACGAGTATTTTTTCATTTAGGATCAGAGAATTAGTATATGGCTGATTACCAGGGGTCCAAACTCTGTACAGCTCCCATGGCTCCCCCCATGCATTTAATGAATTTGCGAAATAGTCTGCTGTCTCTTCGATCTCATCATATTGCGGATGGCTGTCTGGTACTTCCCTGATCAATACTTTTGTAGTACTTAGATATTTACCCCAACAATCAATGTGATCGATATATGTATTATTTGGATCATCAACTACATGATATGTTTCAATACCATAATATTCTTGCATAATAGAATGTACATCTTCGTCCGGAATTGAATTTTCAACATATACGATATCAGTTGAAGCAGCTATACCCAATCCATCTGTCATATAGTTTCCACCTGTATGCACAATGTCAGAAGCATAAAATGGTACATCTAAATGATTCGACATTTTTAACGGTGCATCATTATCATTAGGACGTGGACGGTTATATGTAAAATCAACAATAGACATATTTCTTTCACCATCTACAACCCACCATGGACCATAATCACGCGTCCAATAACTATCTGTTGATCCAATAACAAACTCTACATTGTCTAGATCGACGCTGCCATTTTCTAAAGCATTTGAAGCAGAACTTTGTTGACTAGATGAAACCAAACAATAAATGGTAACATTCTCAGACATTTCTAAAATAAGCTCTGTCGGTATACCAAAAGGGTAACGGATGAGGACACCCTGCATCCGTTCATATTCTGCCACATTACGAATTGGTGAGGGTGGAGGGTCAGTGTCCCTACCCATTGAATGTATCTCGTGGATACGTAACCTTTCATTTTCAGTTAATCCTATAGGAAGTTCAACTATTTGATCATTTGATATCACTATGGTAAAAGTGAATAAAAAGATGGTAAATGATTTCATAACTGGTTTAGACCAATATCAAAAAAAGTAAAAAATTATGAATTGTAATAAAAAAAGAAATCGTATGATCCTTCACCTAGAGGGATCGCATGTTAATATATTTACTGTCTCAACCGGTAGGTTGCACCTTCCATTGTCTTAAGAAATTTTTCAATTTGGTTCTCAGTGTGGAATAACTCATCCATTGGGACAAAAACATCACTTGGATATTCAATTTCATCATAATCTCTTAGAAAATTGGATTCTAATTTTAACACTACATCGCGCAAGACCATTGGAGGGAGCTCTTTATTCCTCATGAAATTGATCTGGAGATTTAATTGGCCAGTAGATGTCATATGAAAAAGTGGAACAGGGCCCACATCTGTCTCGCAGCGAAATGTCAAGGTTCCATGATCTGTACCACGACCCCAAGATATATCATCAGCATGTTTTTCAGTAAACTCTATAATTGAAACACCAACTTTAGCAATTTCTCTATTGCAATGTTCTCTTAAATGCTCGATAAATAGATCTTTATCCCAATTTGACATATAATATTCCTTTTAAATAGATGCTTGAGTGGTAAAAGGGCGAGGCGGAATTTAACAAATAAGTTACAGCTTAAGAAAGAATCGAATTAGTTTGATCTCCAAACAGAGTAATAATTAGATTGAATATCATTAGGGTCCTTTGATAATAAAAGTCTATGTTTATATTTTCGTTCTTTATATTCGATCTTATACGGTAACGAAAGTTTATTTCCATTTCTCTTTAGTTTTATACTGACCTGTGTTCCTTCAGGTCTTGGATATCCTTTTTCATCATATAATAAAGAATCCAATATCTCTGTGTTGACACTATCCCCAACCTCAAATCCAATTGGGTCTTTTTTCCCTACCTTTTTGATCTTCCTATATTTACCCATTGACAAAAAATAACTTTTTGTTCCATAATCTCGAAAAATTCTTTTTGGCACTAGATGCTTCCCCTTCTTAGAATAGTTTACTCCGATCTGAGATAGTCCCCCTGTTATATCTAGAGGGACTGTGCCCTCTACATAATCAGCAAACCACTGTCTAAGGTCTGGATGTACCAAGGCAGTGAATTCATCAAAGAAAGTCTCTTCATTGAATGATCTTTCTGAACCATACTTGTTAGATAATTCTAAGACCACATCCTTTAATGTTTTCTGACCATTGGTCAAACGAATGATCTCTATATCCAACAAAAGTCCGATGATCGCACCTCGTTGATAGACCTGATAGTAATGCTGACCGTATTTTTTTTCAAAAACCCTTTGGCTCATATCTGTAAAGGATATCTTCTTTTCTGGATAACGGCTTGAAGAGGAGATTTTATTCCTAATTCTTTGTGTAAAAAATTCTCTATCCGTTATTAAGTTAGACTGTAAGAGGATCAAATTGGCAAAATATTCCGTTACCCCCTCATAGAGCCATAGGTGTTTGGACATTTTAGGGTCAACATAGTCAAAATTTCCTATTTGTTCACTATGCAAATTCAATGGTGTAAAAATATGCATGAATTCATGAAGGGCTACACGCTTTATCATAGAAGTAAAAGTGGTATCTCCAAAATCCGGCAATACGTAAAATGAAGAATTACCATGCTCCAATGCACCCGCTCCCATCAATGATCGATTTTCCCAGACGGTCTTAATTTTTTTTATCCACCCAATATCTTTAGATCTCATCGTCTCCATAAACGCCTTCCCATCCCTTAGGTACAATATAAAATGATACTCACTAACAGGTAAGGAATCTGTAAAACTTGCAATCGCTTCCATAGATGGTTGGATATCTTTTTTTATTACTT
>CAJVZI010000029.1 GCA_913020665.1 uncultured bacterium
TCAAACTTATTGTAGTTCATTAATAGAAATACACCAGTGAAAACTGATAGGTCAAGTGACCATAATATTTTCTCGAGTTTCGATTTACTGATCATGTAATACCGGCAATATTCTTAATGGATTAAAGAAAGATAAATTTATCCTGTAAGGATATTTTACACTGTGCTGAGTATCACAGAATCTTATATGGAACATGTGTGTAAAGACGCAATTATCATTTGTATTAAATTGGATTTATTAAAAAATGATAGCGTTTTACATCAATATAGTGGTCTCCATGTTCAGTTCTAATCTACTTCAATTATAGTATTAGAACTAAAAAATATTATCTCAATTTATATTATACTGAAGGTCTGGATTTTCTTGCAATTTTCTAGAACTATCTGGGTAATTCAATATAAACCATTCAATCAATTTATTCACATCTATTTTATTTTCTAATGCTTTATCGCATATGTTTTTTTGCCGAGCCTTATATTTATCATCTCCTAGAATCTCCTGTGCTTTTTCTATCACACCATCTGTTGAATGGAACATGTGGATTAGATTTTCTTTTGCTTGGTCTTCTAAGCTTCCTGCTGATAATGAATTAACATAGATACTTGGTGTCCCTAAAACAGCGCATTCTGATGCCATTGTGGCACCTTCACCAATAAATAATTCAGCGTGGTATAGAATGCTATGTATGTCCGTTGGATCAATAGATAGTTTATAATTCTCTAGGTCTGATGGTATTTCACCTTCTACTGAAAGAAATACTTTTGCCTGATCTTCAATTAGTTCAATCAACCGTCGAAGATAGCCTAAAGAAAAACCTTTTTGACCAATGTCATGGCTGGCTTTCCATGACACTAAACGTATAATTACATATTTATCATTTTCTTTAAGGTGCAGTTTCTTTATAATATCATTATTGGGTTCAAAATATTGTTTTTGCAAATAGCATTGTTCCATATATCCATGGAAACGAAAATGTTTAACTCCATGGTCGCTTTTATATACTTCAGGCGTAAATACAATATCAGTAAATGGAAGGAATGAGAATATACCTAGCTTAGCATGCTCAGTATCTGTGAAAGCAATATGAGGTTTTCTGATCATGCTAGAGACATGGCTGGCATAAGGTGATGCAAAGCTCAAAAATAGATCAGGATTGAAGTCTTTAGCTAATCGAAATAATAAAAGATTCGCCTTTAACAAATAAAAAAACTTCCCAATCAAACTATCGCTTCCTGATCCTCTTGAAGTAAAAGGTATATTATAATTGTCTAGTAATTGATGCGTAACATCTTTGTTACGAGCAGTTATAAATATATCATGTCCATCCATTTTTAATTTAGTTATGATATATCTAAAATAATGTACATGCGCCGGATGGCCGATATCTATGAAAATTCTCATCTTATTTTATATCTACTTCTTTTCTAACAAAGAGTTTTTTTGTAGTTCACAAAATATATCTATCAACCTTTTTACTGTAATATTGATATCATGTTCTGCTTTTCTTTTATCAATTTTATTATTGAATGAAGAAATTACTTTTTGATTATTAAGAACTGTACTAATTATACTCGCTAGCTCTTTTGGTTCATTTGGATCAAATAATAATCCATTGTTTTTATTTATATATTCAGGGATCCCTCCAACATTTGATCCGATTACTGGCGTTCCGCATGCAATTGATTCTAAACCTACAAGCCCAAGTGGTTCTTCCCTTGATGGAAAAATAAATATTGTAGCAATGTTATATAATATTCTTAGTCCTGGCTGGTCAACTTTTTTTAAAAATATTACAGAACCTTTTATACCTTTTATATCATCCAAATTAGTTTTTATTGTACTTATCTCAGGGCCTTCAGAGCATATAATAAGAAATATTTTTTCTAAATCTTTGGTTGTTAAAAGGTTTAATGCATTCACCAAAATGTCAAGACCCTTACGCTTGATCGCATTGCCTGCAAATAAAAGGACAGTTTTATCATCATGAATACCATAGGTCTTTTTATGTTCTGTTATCTTTCCAATATCCATACGATAAAATTTTTTATAATCTATTCCCGGAGATATCACTGTCAATTTACTTGGTGTAATTCCAGTTAGTTCTAGAAGTTTCCTCTTTATATTATTACTGTTTACAATTACAATATCAGAATTTGAAATAGTAAAGTCATAAATTTTTTTATAAATCATATTAGAAGATTTATATAGGTTTAAGTCACCCCCGTGAATATGAATGGCTACAGGTATGTTGAAAAAACGTTTTATGAAGACTGAAACAAAGCCACTTGGCATTACACCATGAGGATTTAACAGGTCATATGATTTTATTCTAATTATTAGTCTTAAAATGCCAATTGTAAAAAATGAGTATTTAATTATGTTTGATAATAGATTTTTGCTATTACTTGCATTTCCCCAATAATTATAGATTGGGTTATAATAGACATACGGGATTATAGATTGTCTATTAAGTTCCATAACCAAATTCTTAATGAAAATTTGATTAGTTGCATTTTTCTTTGTTGGATAACTATTACAGACAATTGCGACGTTTGGTGCTTTCATAAGACTAATTTATGTTGATCTTAATTAGAATCATTTTGATTATTTTTCCCAGATATTTTACCAAGGAAGAAAAAGAATAGACTACCAGAGGTTACTGAATCGATTACGTGCCCACCAAAGAAGGCATATAGAAAGAACAAAGTAAAGACTAATCCATCTCTACTAAATATTTTTGATATATATAAATTATAGTTTTTAAATAAAATCATGGTAAAGAGTACTGTTCCTATTATTCCATATTTAAAAAAGAAATCAAAGAAATCCATGGATGCATGACGGAATATAAATTCACCGCGTTTTTCCCAAAAAATATTCTGTCCTGCTAGGCTTATTCCAAATATGGTTGAATTAAATCCTTTCCAAGATTCTTCCATTTGTATGTTCATAGATGCGTATCGTCTAAAATTTATTGATGCTACATTATTCAAGGTTTGATTATCATAAAGTCCACCTACCCTTTCTGCAGCTGCAATAGATTTGCTAATATTTAGTCCAAATCTTTTTTCATATAGTTCTACTGCCTTATTTGACATATAGTCAAAAGAGAAAAGAATGATTATGGCGAGAATATTATAAAAGATAATTTTATTTAAACTTAGGTATCGTCTTTTTAAAGCAAAAAATATTGGTATAATAAATCCGAAAATGCTTTTTGATGCAATGACGAAACCATTAAAAAATGTTAATAAAATAGGTATAAACTTTTTTCTTAATGCACCATCCATTAAGAAAAATGTAAAAAATACCAGATTTAATATTGAAACTGGATTACCTCCTTGGAACATTCCCTTTGAAGTTCCTGAGAACCTGTATGATTCAAGACCAAATCCCAAGAAATAACCAATCACTAGATTTAACGTTAATACAGAGAAATTAATCATGATAACTTTCTTTACCAGTGCATCGGAAAAAGTCAATCGGTTTCTAATATACACCAAAAGAAATATTAAAAATTGTTGCCGTAGTATATAGGGTATATTCTCAATTATCATCCTTGATGACGGCATAATAGTATAATTCAGAAATAAATTAAATATGAAGTAAGCAAAAATGATCAATGCCAAAAATTCATCTATAAATAATTTTCTCTTTTTCAATTGAATCAAATAATAATATAATAAAAGGACAAGTATCGGACCTCTGACCCAATATCCAATATTAAATATGGGGTTTGTTATACCTGAATAAATACGTATAAACCCGCTAAAAGCATCAATGAGTAGAAAAAAATATAGATAATATTTAATTATAGCCGATAATCTGATCATACGGAAATACCGCTAACTCACAGTGTGAAATGTTTTAATTTTAATGAGGGCAACTATTATTTGATAGCCAATGCCTACTATAATTCCAATTGTATAACCCATAGCAATCCCAATTAAATGAAAACTTGGAACTAATATGATCCAGGATATCAATGATGTAACAAGGATTACTATTCCTCCAATATTTGGATAAATAACATATTTTGTTCCAGAGAGGAAAGAAACATATGGAATAGATATCATTCTTATAAATACACTGGGTAATATAATTTTTAAAATAGTACTTCCTTTTGAAAATTCTTGGCCAAACAAAGATAAAATATTTCCAGCAAAGAAAAATAATGCCAAACAAACTGTAGTTGAGATTGCGAGCATTAGCCAATTTGATTGTTTAAATATTTGTAATATTCTGAGTCTATCACCCTCGCCAAACAGTTTAGAAAACTCAGGTAAAAATACTTGGGTGAAAAGCTTTGGTATAAACATTAGTACGCTTACAATTGAAAGTACTGATGAATATATACCTGCATCTGAGTTGCTTAAGTACATCCCGATTATTATTATTGAAAGATAACCAGTCCCTGTACTGGCGACTGTTCCAATCATGCTGACCAAACCATAATGAGCAAATTTTTGCATGACATCCCTTTGGTCAAAATGATTACTCCTATTTAAAGTGATTTTTATGGATTTAAATCTTTTTAATAGAGTGCCAGTGCTCAATAAACAGAAGATTAAATAAGATAATAAATAACATTCAATTAAGAGCGAAGATTGTTTATTGTATGTTACGTAACCTATTGCAGATAGCATTATTAAATCTGATAATATTTCATTTACCGTATAGGATTTGACAAGATCAATTCCATATAATGCGCGTCGAAAAAGAATGTAGAAAGATCTTAAAAAAATATAAATTATTATAGGTATTAAGAGGTCTGTTTGTAGGGAGAATTTGTTAGAAAAATAGATCCAATTCCATGAAAGGATCACTGCAATAATCGATAAAATGATCAGTGGAGTGCCTAGCATTACTTTAAATACAAATTGAAAATGCTCTAGTTTGCGACTTCCACGGTATTCAGCAAGATATTTATTACCAGCACTTCCAAAAAAGTTTGTAATGAAGATTGTAATAATAAGACAAAAACTTAAGGTTATATTAATTGAACCTAGAATCTCCTTGCCAAAAGATCTAGCAACTAAGAAATTAAAAGTAAATGGGATAATCCCAACAAAACCTAAAGCTAATCCTGTGTAGAACGAGTTCTTCATCAGGCGCTGACTAAAGAAAAAATTATTTCTTTTTTTAGCTTTCTCGTCTGTCAAAGTAAATAGCGAATGGGATTGCTAATATAAATCCACCAAAAAGTGAGAGAATAACAATTAATGTACGTTTTGGCTTAGCTTTCTTTACAGCAGGCTCTGCAGTATCTAAGATATTAATTAGGAGTCTTTCTTTTGCTTCATCAATTTTAGCAATCTCGAATTGTTGTCTTAGTGTTATATAAACAGCACGATTTTCTTCTACGGTACTTTCAAGTCTTTCTCTCATCATCTCAATAGATGGTGTATCCAACCTTAATGGGTGATTTTTTCTAAAATCTGTTAGTGAATCTTCCGAATTTTCAGTTTGGGATTTTGCTTCTTCCATTTGATTTTCAACAAATGTTTTATTTCTAGATGCTTCTCTTTTTTGTTCTATCGAAATAAAACTCTTAACGTATTCCGCGATATAATTCGCTATATCAGATGCTAGTTGTGGATCTTCCATTAATACTGTAACTGAGATAAGGCCAGAGATTTCCTCTTTTACAGATATCAGTTCATCTAGTTCCAGGATAGCTTCATAGGTTTCTTTATCTATCTTTTCTGATTGGAAACCACCACTGGGTAAGAATTTTCTGATCAATTCCATTGGAGAAAAAAAGGATGGTTCATCTAATTCCCAATATTCAATTAAGTTGGATCCATCTGGATATAATTTTGTTTTCCATTTTTTGAGGACTATATCCTTTTTTAATCTTCTACTATTTATTATATCAGGGATATTATAGGTTGGTGCACTTGCAAGTCCACCGAGTCCGAATGATTTAGCAAGACCTTGAAAATCACCTAATACACCACCAGTCTGGCTTAATTCACCCGCAGGGTAAAGAGATATCCTTGACTCGAAATAGATTGTTGCAAGAAGGGAATAAGTGAGGCCGATCAATGTACAGATTATAGCAAATTTTGATACAAATTTTCTTTTCTTTAATAATATTTCACCAATTACATTAATATTGATTTCATCATTATCTGTTATAAGCGGTTTCTTATCTTTTTGAATTTTTCCTTTTTCAATATTTACAAGTCCTCTTTTTTTCAATTCTGCAATACGATTTCTTAGAGTTTTTTCAGTTAATCCATATCTTTTTGCAACTGTTGCCCTTTTATCTGGGCTGTCTATTATCTGAGGGTTCTCCTCAATAATATTTAATATTTTTTGTTCGTGGGGCGTGAGTTTCATTATGATCGTATAATTATTGTTTGGATGTATACGAATAGTACGACAACCTGACCTATTGCAGCTATTAACTCTTTAGCAGCATACCATTCATTATATTCTAATTTATCTGGAACAAAAATTATATCTCCACTTTCAATCTGTTGGTTTCTTCTCAATTTTAATCTTTGTCCTGTTGTCGATTTTACTATAAACCTTTTTCTAGATGCATTTTTTGATATGCCACCCGCGGCATCTATATAATCCCCAGCTTTATTACCAATAATATAGGGATACCTTCCTGGTGACAATATTGAGCCTATTACTTCTACATATGGGAAGTACCTTGGTATAAAGATGACGTCATCAGCCGAAAGGATATGATTTTTATCTTTGGTATTTTCTGAAGAGATTTCCAATGCGCCTTTCTCAGTCCTTATTCTAGCTTTTACATAGGCTTTTTCTTCGATAGACCTATTTAATTCATCCTTTAGTAGTATTCTTTCAAGTTCCCTATCAGGGATTTTTGAAATCGTATTATTATTAATAAATATCTTTGACAAATCAGCATTCGGTAAAAAACCACCAGCATCAAGGATGATATCATTTATTGTCGTTTCACCAAGAATTATTGGGTATGAGCCAGGATACTTCACCTCACCTATTATTTCAACGATATGATGGGGATTTGCATTATCAAAATAAGGAACCATAATATGGTCTTGTGAAAATAATTTGGTGTTTTTAGAATCTTCAATTGGTAGGTAGAATGATTCCGAATCATTAGCAAGGGTAGATCTTGTAATTCTTAAATTATCTGTATTAACGTTAGGGTAAAGACCGCCTGCAATTATCAAGGCATCATTTATATTGTCATTTATCTTGTATTCATACTCGCCTGGTCTTTGTACTCCGCCTTTAACTGTAAAATAACGATTCTTGTAAGGGATATGAATTATATCATTCTGCTGAACGTAGGGGTTATATATCTCATTGCCTGTGACCTTGAATTTCTCTAAATCGACCATTATAGAATCATCACCTCTTTTTATAACGATATTTCTTTTTGATAAAAGATCAATATCATTTTTATCGAGTTCTTGATCAATTCCTAGTTTTCTATTATAAAAGTCATCAACTGCTATTCTTGATCGCATTCCAAATGTCTCGTTATATATGGATTCTCTATTCCCACTAATAGTTTCTTTTTTTCTTTGGTTATGGTCAGAAATAATTTGTTCAAATAGGTCTGAGATCCTTGTCATTGGCGTAACGACAAAATATCCTGCATTACTAAATTGCCCGGTTACCAATACTCTAAATTGTCTAATCACTTCTAATTCTACATTTATTTTGACATTCTTATTCCATGACCTAATCTGTTTTTTTATTTCTTTTATTAATTTTGTTAATGTTAATTGATTGCCTTCTACAATTCCCACTGAAGGAATAAGAAGTTTTCCAGATGGTGATATAGTAATACTGTGATCAAAGGTTTCATTACTCGAAATAATATTGATATGGAATTGATCGCCCGGGCCAACAATATATTTATCAGGGTCAACAGCCCTGTCAATTATAAACTGGTCTTGATTTTTACCTTTTTTTGCAATTCCTGAAACCGCACCTGCTGATCTTGTGACCTGTTTTTGGGCGAGTCTTAAGGTATTAAGATCTAGTGTTTGGTATTTTGCAATCCCATTTATACACAAAAATAGTATGATGATTCTTATAATTTTTTCCATTATTTTGGTTATTTCGCCGAGGACTCGACATGAGCCAAGGAACTATCGCCACTCGATCGAATGTTTTATAAATTTTTGCCTTTTTAAATAAACTGGGCGCAGTTTAAATCGATAGTATTCCTTGTATGAATAATTGAACTTATTCTGATAATAGAATTAATCCAAATTATATTTAGCCCGGGCGACTGCCCAAAAAAAACTTAAAAGTCTATAAAATTTGGCAATGGATGATTATTCAAAATAAATTAATCATATGATTATTGGTAATTGTAGATGATATCGATTAAAAAACTCCGAAACGATAAAGATTCTTTTAAATCAAAATTAGCTTTGAAGAATGATAATGCAGATTTAGATCTTATATTATCTCTCGATGCAAAATTACGTGAATTAAAAACAGCATCTAGCGAAATGAGAGCAGAAAGGAATAGTGCCTCCGATGCGATTGGTAAAGCAAAAAAAGCAGGTGATGATGCTTCTGCTGCAATTAGTACCATGAGAGAGTTAGGAGAAAATATCAAAGAGATAGAAAGTGATCTTCAAGATGTTTCAATCCAATTGGATGACCTACTATATAAAATACCAAACCCTCCACATGACAGTTCTCCTAAAGGAAAGGATGAATCAGATAATGTTGAAGTTAGGTCTTGGGGTAGCAAGCCTGAATTTGACTTCACACCAAAGACTCATACTGAGATTGGAGAGAGCCTAGAATTATTTGATTTTATTAGAAGTGCAAAACTTTCTGGAAGTGGCTTCCCTCTTTATACTGGCCAGGGTGCCCATCTTGAACGTTCCCTAATTAATTCAATGATGAGCCACCACCATAATGAATATGATTTTAAAGAGATATTCCCACCAGTATTAATGAAAAAGAAGTCCATGATAACAACAGGACAGCTGCCAAAGTTTGAAGAGGATATGTATCATACTGAAGTAGATAATCTATATCTTGCTCCAACGGCTGAAGTCCCCGTAACCAATATACATCGTGATGAAATTATTGATGAATCAGAACTTCCGATTCACTATGTAGCGTATTCACCATGCTTTAGAAGAGAGTCTGGGTCATATGGGAAGGATACAAGAGGTTTATTACGTGTTCACCAGTTTAACAAGGTAGAATTGGTCAAATTCACAACTCCTGAATCGTCTTATGATGAATTAGAAACTCTTACTCATCAAGCTGAATCGATTTTACAGAAGCTAGGGCTATGCTATCGTGTGGTGGAGTTATGTACAGGTGATTTAAGTTTTGCGGCAGCAAAATGTTATGATATAGAAATCTGGGCACCTGGCGAAGGTAAATGGCTTGAAGTTTCATCGTGCAGTAATTTTGAATCATTTCAAGCACGTCGAGGGAATATAAGGTTTAGAGATTCAGATAATAATGTAAAGTTTTTGCACACACTAAATGGATCCGGAGTTGCAACACCCAGATTAATGGTTGCTCTAATCGAAACATATCAAAATCAAAATGGTACGATAAGTTTTCCAGAAAAAGTTGCTGAATTTTTAGGTATAAAGGAGATTACATAATTGAGGGCTATTTGGGCTTTATTAGTCACAATTATTTTTACACTTATTTTTGGATTGTCCGGTATATTTATATCACTTTTTGAATCTAAAAAAGGGCATGCCCTTGGTCACTGTGCAAGACTCTGGGCGAAATATATTTTATTTTTTACTGGTGTAAAATATTCAATAAAAGGTTTAAGTGGTCTTGATTTAAATAGTAACTATATTTTTGCAGGCAATCATACATCTGTTTTTGATATTCCGCTTGCATTTTCAACGTTACCCTTTTGGTTAGTACCAATTGCTAAAGTAGAATTAAGATCTGTTTTCATTCTTGGATGGGTTATGAATACGGCGGGGCATATTTGGGTAGATAGAAGAAATACTGAAAGTGCCCTTAAGTCTCTAGAATTTGCAAAGAATTCATTAATGGATATGCCCAGGTCTATTTTATTATTCCCTGAGGGAACACGCACAAGGGACGGGTCATTAGCTCCTTTCAAACCTGGCGGGTTACTAATTGCTGTTGATACTGATATCCCGATTGTTCCGATAGCATTTGTTGGTACATATGAGATGCTTAAACCTAGATCATGGTCTATGAAATACCATCCGATCGAATTACGTGTAGGTGAGCCTATTAATCCGGGAGAGTACTCTATTGATACCCGTAGAGAACTAGCCAATTATGTTAGAGATAAGGTTGAGGCATTAAAGCAATGAGCATATCTTATAAAGATCAAAAGATGATTATCAAAAAAGATTGTAAAAGGTGGAAAGAGTCGGGCAATATTATTGTATTTGCTAATGGTTGTTTTGATTTGCTTCACAGAGGACATATTGATCTTTTAACAGAATCAAAAAAATTAGGTGATATCCTTATTATTGGTCTTAATTCTGATAGTTCAGTTAAATTATTAAAAGGTGATAGCAGACCTATCCAATCAGAAGACGAAAGGATGAATGCGCTGTTAAAAACCGATTTGGTTTCAAAAGTATATATTTTTAGTGAAGAGACTCCCATAAAATTAATAACATTAATAAAACCTGATATTTTGGTAAAGGGTGGAGATTATTTACCAGATGAAGTAGTGGGTTTTAGGGAATTGAAATCATGGGGTGGTAGAATAGAGATAGTGCCCTTAACTCCAAATTATAGCACTACATCAAAGATAGAAAAAATGAAAAGACAAGGTCTTGTCTGATATTATATTTTAGGTTAATATCCCACCGCGGAGTTACACTAAATCCCTTTGAATAAGCTATTTAGAGCAACCATATTACTTTTAGTTTTGATCAGGCTCCTTCCTGGCTCGGAGGCTAGGTCTATCTCAAATGTATTTCCAGATCCTTCTGCTTTTACAAATACGATCGATACAACCAATCTTTCCAGCATTGATGAGACACGCAATAGGTTTCCTGAATTATTGAGGGATTCAAAATTGCTGATGGCAGAAGTAATAGTATCTGATTTTAATAAGGATACATTGGAAGTTGCTTTTTTGTTGAGTAAGATATTTGAATTACTAATGGAAGCAGACCAGATTGGCGAAATGAATCTAGAGGATAAGGAAGAATTTGATCGTTTTAATCGGACCTTTACAGATCTTTATACTCATAAATTGTTAACGGTGCAGAATATCAATGCACCTGTAATGGCTGAAAGAGTTTGGGCAGATATATCGGAAGCTATAGAAATTGAAATGGGTGAAACAAAATTTACTGTTGTTGAAGATAGAGATGGGCACATTCCTTTGGTAAGGACCAAACAGGTTGACCAATATATTAATTATTTCCAAACGAAAGGAAAAAAGCAGTTCCAGATTTGGCTTGATAGGTACGCAAAGTATAAAGGTCTTATCTTGCCAATTCTTAAAGAACATGAAATGCCGGAAGAGTTAATGTACCTAGCTATGATCGAGTCCGGTCTTAATCCAAAAGCTTACAGCAAAGCGAAAGCTTCAGGTATGTGGCAATTTATCTATTCAACAGGTAAGACTTATGGTTTAAATAGGGATTGGTACAGAGATGAAAGAAGAGATCCTGTAAAAGCAACACATGCTGCTTGCAATTATCTAAAAGATTTATACAAAGAATTTGATAATTGGTACTTGGCATTAGCTGCATATAATTGTGGTTCAGGCCGGGTTGCCCGAGCATCTAAGCTTCACCAAACATATGACTTTTGGCAGATGCATTCATTACCTAGAGAAACCCGTAATTATATTCCGTATTTTCTTTCAGCAGCTATAATTGCACGATCACCAATTGAATATGGATTTTATCTTCCTAAAAATGTAGAACCATTTCAATATGAAACCATCACGCTTGAAAAAAGTGCAGATATCGCAGTTCTTGCACGTGTTGCAGGACTTAAACCAAATATCCTTCGAGAATATAATCCCGAGCTTAGGCAGTCAGCTACTCCGGCAGAAAATGGCTATGTATTAAAATTACCCATTGGTACTAAGGATAGATTTAATAGTGCCTGGAATGCTATACCTGAAGAGGAGCGGTTTGCACCACAGTTTGTAGTACATCGAGTTAGGTATGGTGAAAGTCTTTGGACCATTTCAAAAAAGTATAATGTATCAATACATGACCTAGCTGCTGTAAATAAAATCAGAAATAGAAATAAAGTTAGAGTTGGGCAGAAATTAAATGTTCCACTAAAAGGTGGACGGGTATGGGGGAATGGTGATAACGGAGGTCCGCCTGGATATTCAAAGCGAGTCTATAGGGTTAAGCGAGGTGATACCTTAGGACAGATTGCAGAAATTTTTGGAACACGAGCAAGTAAAATAAGACGCTGGAACAATTTAAAATATGGTTCACATTTAATTCATCCAGGGCAAAAATTGGTTATCTGGGTAAAATAGTTCAGGAATATATTAATTGAACTGAATAAGGGGGATAAAGCAATGACAAAGCAGGAAATAGTAGACTTTGTATCAGAGGCAACTGGTTTAACAAAAGTTGAAACAGAAACGGTCATGAATGGAATAATGGGTACAATTATTGATTCATTAGCAAATAATGAAAGAGTAGAATTGCGCGGTTTTGGTACATTTGGGATAAAGCATAGGATGCCAAAAAAGGCACGTAACCCAGGAACAGGAGAACCAGTTTATTTACCAGAAAGGTTTGTTCCAACATTTAAACCTAGTAAACTCATGCGTTCAAGAGTGAACGATTTAATCAATAAATAGGTGGATTCTAAATGCCAAGTGGTAAAAAGAGAAAAAAGAAAAAGATGAATACACATAAACGTAAGAAACGTTTACGTGCAAATCGCCATAAGAAAAAAGATAAATAGCTTATAATACTGGGCTAATTCCCCTCTGGCTTTATCCGCTTAGGCCAAATATTTGATTTATGTCTGAGTTCCAAGATTGTTATACAGTCTCTAATCTAAACAGAAAGATAAGAGACCTACTTGAATATCAACTCATTGATATTTGGGTGAAAGGCGAAATCTCAAATTTTCATCATCATCCTTCTTCAGGGCACATGTATTTTACCTTAAAAGATGGTGGAAGTGAATTACGATGCACCATGTTTCGAATGAATAATTCTTATCTCAAGTTCAAACCAAGTGATGGAATGGAAGTACGTCTTTTTGGATTAGTTACAGTGTATGAAAAACGCGGGCAAGTACAATTTAAGGTAACTAATATGGAACCATTGGGGTTAGGTGACCTATACAGAGCATATGAACTATTAAAACGTTCATTAGATGAGGAAGGTCTATTTGATGATAGACATAAAATGAAAATACCCCCTTACCCTAATAAAATAGGAATTATAACTTCAGGTTCAGGCTCTGCCTACCAAGATATTCTTAATGTTCTTTCAAGGAGAAATCCTAATATTGATGTCTTACTTAAATCTGTAAAGGTCCAGGGTAATGGTTCAGCAGAAGAAATTGTAGATGCAATTGAGATTTTTAATAATTACGACGATGTAGATCTATTGGTCATAGCAAGAGGTGGTGGTTCTATTGAAGATCTGTGGTCATTTAATGAAGAGAAAGTTGCACGTGCTATCTTTGATTCGTCTATACCAATTATTTCAGGTATTGGCCATGAAACAGATTATACAATAACGGATTTTGTGTCTGATCTCCGTGCACCCACTCCCTCAGCTGCAGCAGAGCTCGCTGTGCCTCAATTAGATGATCTGCTATCATATTTAGCCGAAACTAAGAATAGATTGATTCGATCAGTGATACAACTATTAGAACAGAAATGGCAAATCAAAGATCAATTGCAAAAGAGGGCATCCTACCAACAGCCGATAAAAAAGATAGAAAGGCAGTTTGAAAAATTAAATATTTTACACGACCGTTCAGTAAAATTAATAAATTTTAAATATGAGAAATGGTTTCAACATACAGAATATTTGTCAAAACAATTATTGAGTCTTGGACCAAAGCAAGTGCTTGAAAGAGGATATGCGATTCCTTTTAACCAATCAGGGGAAATTATACGTAGAGCTGACCAGATATCTATAGGAGAGGGGTTTGAACTAAAGACTGCTAAAGGTAGTCTTGGAGCAAAGAAAACATCAGATATTAGTAAATAAAACCAATTAATTTTAATTATGCCAAAAAAGAAAAAAGAAACCTCATTTGAAAATGATTTGGAACGTTTAGAAGAACTAGTCAATAAAATGGAATCTGGAGACGCGACTCTTGAAGAGAGTTTAGTTTGGTTTGAGCAGGGAATGGATTTGATAAGATCCTGCCAGGCACAATTGAATAATGCTGAACAAAAGGTTCAGGAATTGATTCAAAATACTAATGGGGCAATTGATACCAAGGATGTTAAATGAACGCACCAACAACATTTGGTATTTGGGGCAATACTGATAAAGAATCTTTTTGGAAAACATTGCCGGATATCATTGATTGGTCAGAGATTAATAATCTAAAACCACATCTAACAAAAAGAATTTTAGATCATAAAAACGCTCCTGGTATTGATTCAGGCATAATCAGATCAAAAGATGATATAGCGGGTCTTGATTTCATGCTTGTATTGGGAGGGGATGGCACCTTTTTATCTCTAGCACGTACAGTAGCACATCGAGATACGCCCATACTCGGCATCCATCTAGGAGACCTTGGTTTCCTTGCTAAAGTCACTCTCAAAGATCTGTTTTTCAGACTGGACCAAGTAGCAAAAGGTCATTATGTTCTAGAAGAAAGAATATTTGTCAATGCTGCTATAGAAAATAATGGTAGTCAAATTGAACAAGTGGCCTTAAATGATTTTGTTATTACTAATAGTCAATCCCACCGTATGCTAAATGCAACCATATATGTCGATGACCATATGGTAGGTAATTATAGGTCTGATGGTTTGATCATAGCGACTCCAACAGGATCCACAGCATATTCGCTATCAGCGGGCGGTCCAATTGTTACTCCGAAAGTAGACTCATTGATCATTACACCTACTGCAGCACATACTCTTACATCGCGTCCTTTAGTTATCCCCGCAGATTCTAAGGTCACATTGAGTTTTCCCAATTTTAATGATTCGATTCAGTTTATTGCAGATGGCCAGATACATGAATATCTTGAACCATCCTGTAAAATAGTTATAAGTAAATCAGACTACAGTGTAAAATTGATAGATTTTAAAGATACCGACTACTTTGAAACGCTAAGGAAGAAGATGGGTTGGGGTAAAAGAGGAGAGCAGTAGCTTTACAGTTCTAGCAGAAGTAATTACGATACGATCTTCTGCTATGATAGTCGGTTAAATGGCATGTGCTCTTTCTTACGAAAATCAGGTTTGTCTACATAATTATTACTTATATTCTTTTGTTTATGGCCACGTAATAATGCACACTCCCATCCATCGCGATTAACAAATGTTGTTGTTGGGATATATCGTAGTGTAAGTCCAATACGCCATTGATCAGAAACGTTTGCATTTGATCCATGGATTATAAATGGATTATGTATTGATATATCACCAGGCGCAAGCTCTATGTCTACAGAGGATGATTCATCGATATGATCAGGGTGAATGGCTAGATCGAGGACATAGTCCCTAGTATCTAATTTTATCATTTCTGAGGGTTTCATTAATCTCTTATTTTGTGTTCCTGGAATTACCTTCATACATGCATTCGACTTAGTTGAATGAGTTCCTGCAAGCCATACAGACACTACGTCCATGGGCTCAAGCGGCCAATAAGAGCCATCTTGATGCCAACCAACAGGCTGCCCACTTAAAGGTCTTTTGGCTATATAGTGTGCCCCAAATAAAGCAATATTTGGTCCAATGATCGTTTCAACTATATCAAGTATGGATTTTTGATCTAAGATATGGTGAATAAATGGATCATGTATTAGCATATTATGATGGAAAGCTTCCGGCCTTGTATTTGGATGTTTTTTAGTCAGCCAGTCTATATGATTTTCAATTTCTTTTGCTAGTTTTGTGCTAATAACATTTCTAATTATTGCGTATCCATCACGTTCATACTTTCTTTTTAAATTTTTTTTATTCACAGTAAGTATTATGGCTTAAAAATTTTATGTTGACGTAGCATGCAATCATTCATTACAACAAGCATGCCATTTGCTTCGGCTTTTTGTGCAGCCTTTTCATGAATTACAGAATCTTGCATCCAAATAGCTTTCGCTCCTACGTTTATTGCTGAATCAACGATTTTTGGTACAAATTCACTACGCCTAAAAATATCTACTACATCAATTGGTTTTTGTATTGATTCAAGCATTGGATAACAAACCATGCCACCTATTTCTCTATGTCCTGGATTGACAGGAATTATATCATACCCATTCTGTTGCATGTACATAGAAACATAGTGACTCGGTCTTGCTTTATTAGGGCTAAAACCCACAACAGCGACCGTTTGCATTTCAAGTATCTCTTTTATTATGTCTGCTCTATTCACTTTTTTTAAAAATATTTGATATCACGTAACCTGCAATATCCGGATTCTCTTTCAATCTACGTACTGAATACTCAAACCAATCAGGTCCAAATGGGACATATACTCTCACTTTATATCCGCTATCTAATAAAGATTCTAATCGACCTGCCATAGGCACACCGAATAGGACTTGGAATTCAAAAAGATGTGAAGGTATGCCCTCGCTTTGTATCCATTCAATTAATCTATCTATAAGTTCTTGGTCATGCGTAGCATATCCACAAAAGGCCCCTTGTTCAGCCATTGTTTTTGCTAGTAATAGAAAGTTATTACGAATGTCTTCACGTTCTTGATATGCAATAGTATTTGATTCTTTGTATATCCCTTTACATATGCGTGTATTAAATGAATCATCCCCTAATTCTTCTATATCATTTTGGCTTCTATAAAGATATGCTTGTATTGCGACCCCAACATTGCTGTAGAATTTTTTGCATTCTTTCATTATCTCAAATGTCTGGTCTGTATAGTCTGAGCTTTCCATATCGATTCTCAAAAAGTTACCAAACTCCTGTGCTTTTTTAGCGATCATGATCATATTAGAGATGGCTTCACTTTCTGAAATGCTCAAACCAATATGGGTTGGTTTAACTGAAAGAGTGCAATCTAGTGAATGTTCCTCAATTTGTTCATATAGATTACAATACTCAGATGTTATGTTTCGCGCTAATTGCTTGTTCATGACATGTTCTCCAAGTATGTCTAGTGTAGCATCAAAACCTTTATCATTTAGTTGTCTTACCTGATTTAAGGCATCTTCACTACTTTCTCCGGCAACATATGGCTTGGCAAATGGTTTAGCAAACCACCTAGGCAGAAAAGGAAGAGAATTCGTAATGATAGAATTAAAAAATGACATCCAAAAAATTATACTGAACTTAATTCTACAAACAACGCGTTTTCTTGTATTTAATGCATGATTAAAATGTGTGTTTTAAAATGAAGTTTAATTTGACTAACCAAAATATCACGGACTAAATTTGACGTCTATTTACCCCCTTCATTAATAGAATATATGTATAGAGATTTCGGAACGGTTTTTTTTACTAGTATCGTGGCTATCATCTTCGTGGTAGTCCCATTGGTCATAGCCTGGCTAGTTGCACCCTCAAATAAAACTAAGGAAAAACTTGAGACATATGAATGTGGAGAAGTTGTAGAAGGCTCTGCATGGTTGCAATTCAATATCCGCTTTTATGTTATAGCACTCATATTTCTTATATTTGATGTAGAAGTTGTATTTCTATTCCCTTGGGCTGTTGTTTTTAAAGACCTAGGTCTTCTTGCTTTGATTGAGATGGGTATATTCCTATCGATCTTAGTGGTTGGTCTAGCATATGTGTGGGTAAAGTCTGACCTAGACTGGGTAAAAAGAAAGGTGCGTTATGGGACTGGAAGATATTCAAAAATTGCAATGGATCAGGAAGAATAAATGGGTTTACTAACAAA
>CAJVZI010000030.1 GCA_913020665.1 uncultured bacterium
TAAACCTATATATCTTATTATTATTGAATATAATATAATTATATAAAATACTTTAGGTCTGGACTTATAATAAATAGAAAATAGATAAAAACATATTAATCAAAAATAAAGGTTTAGTATGATATCGGTCAAAAATCCAATTTTAATACTAGAAATATTTTGGATCTTTTACTAAAACGAACTAATAACTGATGTTATTTCACCCCAGGAATATCCTTTTCTTTTTATGTGGTCTATTAGTTTTTTATCTTTAATTAATTCAGGGCTTAGCTTTTGTTCTTTTTTTAGTATTATCCTTTTTATCAGTTCTTCTATTGGATATTTTATATATAATTCATCTAATATTGGATCAAGAATATCTGATGCAATCTGATGTTTTTTAAATTGATATTTAACTGCAATCTTTCCTAAAAGTTTTGACCTAATTAGGTGAGTTGCATACATTTTTGAAAATTCCTTATCATCTATATATCCTTTCTCCTCTAATTCATCGATAACATTAGAAATCTTTGATCTATCAAAACCTTTTCTTAGGAGTCTAGTGTATAATTCAAATCGGCTTCTTGCTCTAAAAGATAATAAGTGTAATACTTTTTCTTTTATTTTTTGATGAACCTCATGATTTGTGATCATACCTAGCTCTTTATCTGATACATACTTTCCTTCTGATAGCTTGCTAGATATTAAAACGTCTTCGGAGATTCCGAAGACGTCGCCAGATTCTAATGTAATATTAAATCTATTTTTTGATCTTTGAGGCTTGATAGAGATTATTCTATGATTCAGCTTTTTCAGTCTCCCCATTTAAGCCCATGAAAGATCTAACTTTTAAAGTAATTGATTCTAAGACCTCTTTGTTTTCAGTTAAAAATGTTTTTGAATTCTCTCTTCCTTGACCAATTTTCATATCATCATAAGAATACCATGCGCCAGTTTTTTCTACAATATCACCAGCTACTGCAAGGTCTAATATATCTCCCTCATAAGAAATTCCCTGACCATACATTATATCAAACTCGGATTGTTTAAAAGGAGGCGCTACTTTATTTTTGACCACTTTTACCCGTACACGACTACCAACCATCTCCCCACCATCTTTTAGACTTGTAATCCGCCTTATCTCCATTCTGATGGAAGAATAAAACTTTAATGCTCTTCCACCGGGCGTTGTCTCAGGGTTGCCAAACATAACACCAATCTTTTCTCTTATTTGGTTAATAAAAATAACAGTGGTATTTGAACGACTAACAGTCCCTGTTAACTTTCTTAAGGCTTGAGACATTAACCTAGCCTGAAGACCAACATGTGCGTCTCCCATATCTCCTTCTAGTTCTGCACGTGGCACTAATGCCGCTACTGAATCAATTACGATAACATCTAATGCGCCACTGCGTACTAGTGTCTCGCAAATTTCTAACGCTTGCTCCCCAGTATCAGGTTGGGATATCAATAATTCTTCTGTATTCACACCAAGTTTTTTTGAGTATTCTGGATCTACCGCATGTTCAGCATCAATAAAAGCTGCATGACCACCAGCTTTCTGTGCCTCTGCGACGATATGGAGTGCAAGTGTGGTCTTACCAGATGATTCTGGGCCATATATTTCTACGATTCTTCCTCTGGGCACACCACCCACACCTAATGCCACATCAAGAGACAAGCATCCGGTCGAAATAGAATTCTCCATAGTGGGGACATGCTCTTCCCCTAGCTTCATAATAGATCCTTTACCAAATTGACGATCGATCTGTGTAATCGCTAATTCCAATGCCTTCGCTTTTTTCGTATCAGTTGACATGGTGTCTCCTTAAATAGATTCCCCTAAAGGAAATGATTTTAATAAAGTATGAACTGTTCCTGATGGCAGCAATTCACTACTGAAAAATTGCACACGATCTATGGGGAAATCAATTGGATCATAAGATGATTTCAAGAAAGTTGATATATCAGGTGTCCATTTTTGAGGATATTTAATTCGAGCCAAAGTTATATGCGGCTTGTAATCCTGCTGCTCTTTAGGAAACCCCAATAGGTCCAAAGCATCTTCAACTTTTATAAAAAGATCATATAATGGATCTAGATTACCATTAACTCCCATCCATAAAACCCTAGGCCTCTCTTTTACTGGAAAACAACCAGTGGATTCAATAAAAATATCAAATGGCTTAGATTCGCTAGTTATTGATTCTACTCGATCAATTATCTTTTCAATCACAGACTCAGGAGTGTGACTAAGAAATTTAATTGTTAAATGTAACTGAATATTCTTGACCCAATTGATCTTTGCAGGTGATTCCTCTAGTGTAGAATAAAGCATGTTCTTTTTTGAACGCACGTCTTGTGGGACAGGGATCGAAAGAAATGTTCTTATTAGCTTTTCACTCATTTATTAATGTAAGACGTAACCAATCTAATGCTACTTGGCTTGTTTTAAGTTTATTCTTTTTTCTATCTGAAGAAAAATTAAATCTTCGAACTTCAGTTTTATTCTCATCTGATAGTCCAATGTAGACCAATCCAACTGGTTTATTTTCAGTACCACCACCAGGGCCAGCAACTCCTGTTACAGATAGACCATAATCTGTTAAGAAGGTCTTTCTAACCTTATTAGCCATCTCTTTTGCTACTTCTTCGCTTACAGCACCGAATGAATCTAAAGTGTTCTTATTTACACCTAATAGATCGATCTTTGCTTTATTACTGTAAACTACCATGGAACCTTTGAATACTTTAGAACTTCCTCCCGTATCTGTAATTCTATCTCCAATTAAACCGCCAGTGCAAGATTCAGCTAATGCAATGGTTTTATCCTTATCAATGGCATTTTTCACAACCACATTTTCTATATCATATTCACCTTCACAATATATTTTATGACCAAGTATGTTGTATAGTTTATTGGATAATTCATTTACTTTGTCCTGAAATCCCGAGGATATTCGAATATCAACACCATATAAAGAGGGATAATATCCAATATTGCATCCATGGTTTGATGATATTGGCTCTACTATTTCTTCGATCAACGCTGATTCAGGAATACCTGTTGTTCTAAGAGTTCTTGTACTGGTTGATGTTTTAACATTTTCTTTTATCCATGGAATTACACTAGCATTCATCATGTCTTTCATTTCAGAAGGTACACCAGGAAGAACAAATAACATCTCCTCTCCATTTAGAAGAAATTTTAAACCTCTTGCTGAACCTCCTGGATTTTCAATTACTTCACCATTAATTGGAACAAGTGCTTGGTTACGATTAGAGGCGGGTATACTCATACCAAGTTTTTGGAATTTTTCAGAAAGTAATGTCCAATAATCTTCATCAAATCTTGAATCAGTGCCAACATATTCAAATATAGTTGGTCTAGTAATGTCATCATCTGTGGGGCCTAGCCCTCCCGTAATGATCACACAACCAGGATTTTTAATAGTTAAGTGTTCTAAACCAGTAATAATCGTTTCTTTTTTATCAGGGACTACTAAATGTTCGAGAATATCACAACCTATATCACTTAATTTTCGACTGATCCAACTCGCATTTGTATTAAGGGTTTTACCTGATAATAATTCATTCCCTATACAGAGTATAGATATTTTCATCAATTAAAATACAGTATACTCTGAGTTACTAGACAAGCTAATATACCTGCAACCACGTCATCCATCATAACTCCTATAGGATCATCCATATCATCCATTAATTGAATAGGACCGGGTTTAAAAATATCAAAAATTCGAAAAAACAAGAAAGATACCAGACCCCATTTAAAATCATGAGGGCATAAATACAGTGCTATCCACATGCCCACCCATTCATCTATTACAATTTCTTTTGGGTCTTTTTGCTGCCATTCTTTGGTCAATATTGCTGACACAGCTATGCCGATAAAAAAAATACCTCCTGTGATCAACAAAAATAATGGATCGATCATGCTAGGCTTTAGTAAATACCAACTAATTAATGCCGCTAAACTTCCCCATGTACCAGGAGCAAACGGCATTTTACCAATATAAAATACGGTTCCAATGACCTCTGCAAGCTTTAATCTAGCGCTCATTATCATTTACAAATTGTTGAATTGCAACACGATTATCATAAAGATATGTTATGCCGGTGATTACAGTGAATAGTGATATGAAAAATGTAAAATTATATATCAACTTATACTCATCAATAATCACCATGATTGGATCTATCCAACCAAAAGGCAAGCCCTTAAGACCAAGAACCGTTAGAATAAATATGATAATTATATACTGTATAGTAGTTTTGGTCTTTGCGATCATTGAAGTGACCATATTGAGACCTTTATGTTCAATCGCCATTCTCAAACCTGTAACAAAAAGATCTCGAAATATAATTAGCCCAACCATCCAATATTCTATTAAACCAATAAATGCAAACGAAATGAAAGCAGACGATACTAAAATTTTATCTGCTAAGGGATCAAGAAACTTACCTTCAGGTGTGATCTCATTATATTTTCTTGCATAATATCCATCATATGTATCTGTTACACATGCAATAATAAAAATAATTAACGCTAATGGATGTGCGTAATGGTAATTAGAGAACAATAATAGGATAAATACTGGAGTAAGCAATATTCTAAAAACCGTTAGGACGTTTGGAATATTTAAACGGATATTCTCCCCTCTATAGCTCTGATCAATGTAGCATCATCAACATATTCAAGATCCCCTCCAACGGGTACCCCCCGCGCAAGTTTAGATAGTACAATATCCCTATCAGCCAATATCTTTGAAAGATAAAGACTTGTTGTTTCTCCTTCTACACTAGGATTAGTGGCAATAATAATTTCCATACCAGAGTGTATCCTGTCAATAAGGCTACTAATATTCAACTCCTCAGGTCCGATACCATCTAGCGGCGATAATGCGCCGTCAAGCACATGATATTTTCCTCTAAAGCTGTTAGTTTTTTCAAAAACAAATATATCATATGCATTTTCCACAACGCACAAGGTGTTCTCATCTCTTTCAGTACTACTACAGATCATGCATGGATCATTTTCTGTGATACCGTGACATATCGTACATTTTTTTATTTTAATTTTGATGTCCCTCAAGGCATCTGACAGATCATGGACATATCCTTGTTTGGCATTAAGTAGATAAAAGGTAAGCCTCTGTGCCGTCTTTTTTCCAATTCCAGGCAATCGACTGAATTCATCGATAAGTTTATTCGCACTTTCGGGGAGTAATTGCATTTAAAGACCTGGAATTTTCATCCCACCCATCATACCACCAGCTATTGAATTCATTTTTTCTTGAGAGTCAGACTTAGACTTCGATAAGGCTTTATTCAAAGCTGAGATAATTAAGTCTTCAAGCATTTCTTTATCCTCAGACATAGCATCTGAATCAATATTGAGTTCTATGATCTCTTGTTTTCCATTTACTTTAACAGAGACCATACCTCCTCCTGAATCTGCTTCAATAACCAATTCCGCCAATTGACTTTGCGCTTGCTCAATTTGTTCCTGCATATCCTTTGCTTGTTTCAGCAATTTTGACATATTACCCTTAAACATATTTTCTCCTATTTTATTGGTTCTCCATCAAACACTTCGACTATTCTATCAAATACTTTCTCATCATTCGAATCTACTTCTTCTTGATTTTTTTGATGACTGCTATCATCTTTTGATATTTTATCATGTTTATTTTCAAACCTAACCTTAATATTTTTATCAATTCTTTCTGAAATTTCCTTTTCTATAATGGGTGTACCCATTTCCATCAATTTTTCATTAAAACTATTTGACGTCGTCGATTCAAGAAAAATCACATTATTCTCAAAAGAAGTTGGAATAAAATCTTCAACAATTGAACCAACAGTAGGCCGGATTCTATTAATATTCTCAAGAATATTTGGCCATTCTCTAACTATATATTCAATATCTTTCTCAACTTTATTTTCGGATACTTGATGCTCGGAATTCAATGAACTACTACCATCTTCTTTACGATTCATAGTGCTTTCTGAACTCTTGTCTCCATCATTATTTTGGTCTGGAATATTTTTATCAGGTTCATCAAGATTTGGTTTCTTTTTTTCAATTGGTATATTATTAGCATCAGGGTTCACATTAGAAAGTAATTGTTCAATATAAATAGATTGGTCCATCTCACATAATTTTAGTAATGTCATTTCAAGTAGTAAGTATGGATCTTCAGACCTCCGAATAACAGCTGAAGCATCTATAAGAACTTGGTTTATCCTAAAAAGGTCACGCCTATCCCAACCCGAAGCCTCCTCTGCATATCTTTCTTGGTGTTCTTTATTCATTTCTAACATCTTCACGCCATCATCTATTCCTGAATATATAAGATTCCTTATATGGTCCAACAAACCAGTTAAAACTTCACTTGCAGGTACACCAAATTCTGAAAAATCAGACAGCAATGAAATCATTCCAGAATAATTTTTATTTTTTAAGGAAGATGTAAAATCAAAAAATAAATTTTGCTCTATTAAGCCTAGAGCTTTGACCAAAAGCTCATATTTTATTTCATTTCCACAAAATGAGATAGATTGATCTAAAAGAGATAAAGCATCACGCATACTACCATCGGCTTTTTTAGCAATAATATGGATGGATTCGGGGTCAATCGTAATATTTTCATTATTAATGATATATTGAAGTCTATCAGAAATAACACCTATAGATAGGCGATTAAAATCAAACCTCTGACACCGAGAAATAATAGTAGCAGGTACCTTATGAATATCTGTAGTAGCAAAAATAAATTTTCCATGCGTTGGAGGCTCTTCAAGTGTTCTTAATAAAGCATTAAATGCCTGGTTAGTAAGCATATGAACTTCATCAATAATAATGACCTTATAGTCGCCTTTTATAGGAGCAAACTTTATTTGCTCTCTGATTCCCCGTATCTCCTCTATTCCCCTATTAGAAGCACCATCTATTTCTAATACATCCAATGACCTACCTTCTGCTATTTCTAGTGAAATTTCTGATGCTGGGTTAAAATTTGCACTTGGACCTTTTTCGGCGTTTAGTGCCATAGCTAGGATTCTAGCAGTTGTTGTCTTTCCAACCCCTCTTGGTCCTGTAAAAATATAACCTTGAGCAATTCTATTTTGATCAAATGCATTGATCAATGTTTGCGTGATATGTTCCTGCCCTACAATATCTTTGAAGGACTGCGGACGCCATTTTAGTGATAATACCTTGTATGCCATGATTCAAGTGGCCGTGCACTAATGTTCAGCTACCCCACTACCAGTTCGTTAAGAACCTATAAGCTCAATTCCGGGGTCTGCCAGCACATGGATAAATAGACTTACCGCTGCTCCCTTCCAGGCCTGACGGGGTTTATCTTCTATCCATTGCAACAGTCCAGAACTTCAACGCCGCCAAATTCTTCCGAACAGGTCGGTAGAAGCTTAGCACAAGCATCGATCCTGCTGTAGCGGATTACAGGTTACAGGGCACCGCTAATTCCCCATCTAGCACGGCCAATTATTTAATTTACAATATTTGTTATTGCTATAATTTAATGCGGTTGCTTGTCAGTTTGATCATCATATAAAACAAAATATAAAAAAATTAAACGACTCTATTTATAACGGAAATTAACTGATCACGTTTCTTCTTTGGCAATGAATCATAAACTGGTAAATATATGGTCTCTGACATATACTCCTCACAATTAACTGGAGCGACTTGATCACCGATCGATGGTTTGATTGGAATTAACTGAGTTGAAGTGAAAGTTGCATCAAACCCAGATTCACGAAGTTCTTTCACGAGCGCTTCTCTCCTATCTGTTCGTATGGGAAATAGCCAATAACTGTGTGTTTTATTATTTACTCCATGCACATTTGTATTCTTCAGTCCTGAACTAACATAGTCACCTACCTGTATACGTTTAGAGAAATGATCATCATCTACATTGATCAATCTATATAAAAGGTATTTTAATTGTGAATTTGGAGGATACATTCGAATTGATTTCAATAACTCATTTGATGGAAAATTTCTAATAGTTGAAATAATTGCTTTATCATAATCAATATTCAGCACCTTACAAGTGAAAATGAATATTCCATAGATAAATGGATTAGAAAGTATCTTAAGTAAAAGATATTTTAAAACTTTTGATCTAAAACGACTGTTAGCTACACGTTCATATTTTGAAAATCTTTTTTTAATAATGGAATATAATTCATCATTTGCGGTAAAACCGATCGCACAACCAAGTGCCGTGATTGATTTAATTGATCCAAAACTAAACATACTAAGATCAGTTTTTTCTTCCTTGATATATGAATTGATGCCAGCGTATGTCTGAGCGCAATCTTCAACGATCATTATGTCAGGCCTACTATGGAGCGCTTTGTATACTGGATCCATATTCATTCTTGATCCGAACAAGTGCGCGATCACAACCATAACTGTATTTTCAGTTATTGCATCTGATATTGATGCCTCAGATACTTGAAGCGTCTGCATATCGATATCAACTGGAACTACATTCAAATGATGTGCCTCTACTATTTTAACCATGTCCGGTATAGTGATTCCTGACATGATAACTTCGGAACCTTTTTTATATTGTTTTTCTTCGAGAAGAAGATCAAAAATAGATCGGACGGATAGTCCAACAATTACTTTATGGTCAGGCCATAGAGCTTCAATGTCTTTCTCAATATCTTTTTTACTAAAAAGTGAACTAAAACTATATAGAAAAGCCTTGAATATATTTCCATAGGTAAAGTCAAGTTTTTTGCGAGGGTAAACTCTGATCATTTATTTTGATAAAAGTATATTTTGTTCCATCTAATATATTACAACAATTTTTATTTCAGCAATCTCAAACCAGTCCCAGAAATTGGATTGATCTAATTTTAAAATCCCATCTTTAAAATTAAATCTTAACCGCTTACGATAAAGGGATTCTGTGAACCATTCTGAATTATCACGTTTATAGTATATAGCAACAAATGGTGGACTATCTTCTTTAAGATCAGGGATCAATAAAGTACAGATGGCTTCATTAAATTCACCTTCTGAAGTAATAAAATCTAATTTTGAGAAACTATATACACGTTTTTTTAATTGAGGATATTCAGAAAGATTCTTTTCGTGTTCCTGACCGAATACTGTTGCATTAAGCAAAGTTAGAAATGTAATAAAAAAAAAGGGGTGAATTTTCACCCCTAAATTTGTTATTACTTTTTCTTACGCCCAAAGAATCCTTTTTTCTTCTTTGGCTCTTCTTCCTTTGGCTCCTCTGAGTCTTCAGCACTTTGAGACTCAAGTTTTCTCTCTATATCACTCATTTCATCATCAACTGGAGGAGGATCATCAAATCTATCTCCCTCTGATGATGAATCTGCCGCTGCTTCTGGATTATTCCATATCTCTTTCAATTTTTCATGACGTTTTTCAGAATTCTCTTTTAAACGTCCAAGCATTTCATTTACCTCATCATGAAAATCAGCAATGGTCTGCTCAAGACGACTGATAAGTTCCTCTTGCAGTGGCCCACCAAATCCATCCCCAACTTGTTCCATTAGATTGCCGAACTGGTCCATCAAATATTGTTTTTGTGGGTCTACTGCTGGTGCAGTGCTGTCTTGTGCTTCTGAAGCATTAGGTTTTTTAGCCATGGATCCTCCAAGGATTATTAATAATTTTGTCTTTCATATTCAGCTTCTGATAGAATAATGGTCTCTTTAGGTGTTAACAATGTACTGACAGCATCAAACACTTCGCTACTAAAAATCAAACCAAATATGAAACCTATAATCTGCCGATAGGCATTCAGGTCATTTCTGGGAATTCCATATTGGTTATATGTATCAGGCCGTTGAGAATTATATACTCTTGCCATGGCTAACCCTGATAATCCGGTCATGGCATATATGTAGGGGCGGATATGATCAAATTTACCCACCGATGATCTGTAGGCCATTTGATCAAGGCTTTCTAGGCTGATCTGTTCGATAGACATTGGTGTCTGAACATATAAAATATTATCCTGGACCTTGAATAATGTACCATTCACCTTTTTATTACCTGAATACTGAAGGACCACATATTGTGGCTTTGGTATCTCATTGATAATATTTTCAGCACGGAGAAAGTCCATGCCCGAATACATTGCAATCATAGCTTCTTCAGTAAGCTCTGGCTGCTCATTAACATATTTTTTCAATTCATCAAACTCATTACTGGTAAGATACCTGCGCACTTTGGTTTCCATACCATCCACTTTTTTAACGATCAATAATCTATACTGGCTATCATTTATACGTATAATTTGTGCATTTATGAGGCCCTTTTCTTTAGGAAATATTCTATAAAACCTATTCTCATGCACATCTATCTCAGTCCCCACATTCTTACTAAGTATCATCACCTCAACTTGATCAGTGATATTATTTCCATTTAGAATAAAAATAAGAAAGAAATAAATTAAAATTCTTTTCATTAGAAATTAAAAGTGGTTTCAATATTAGTTTGTTGAATTGGTTCCATTTTTCCAGTACCATCATCACGATAAAATTGACGAAAATCCCATATAAGACTAACACCCTTACTTAGTTCATATCCAACACGATATCCCATGATAGTATTTTCAGTTGGATTTTCATAATCAAATGGATCATCATCATTGTTCCTCTGATAGTATGCCATTGCAGAACTTATTTTTGGAATATTATCTGTATTCAAATTCAGATATGCATTAAAACTTTTAAGTTCAGTCGTGTCCGCTTTCATATTTGCATATGAAGCCGTAAAGTTAACAAGATCAAAAAGGTTGAGCCCAGCTGAGCCAAATAAACCATTAGACTTACTACTATCAGCATATGACTCAAACACAACCATATCTTTTGTCCTAACAAAGGTTTCTCCTTCTACAGTAGAGGTCACTACACGATTCAGATCATACGCTTGGTCAAAGAACTGTGGAACATATGACCCGCTGATCATTCTATATTCGAGAGATAAATTAAGAATTCCAAATAATGTTGATCTCAAACCTGGTAAAGTTATTCCTGACCCTGAACGCTCAGGTCTTTTGAATGTTGAGTCAGATGTAATAAAACCTGGAAAGTTCAGCTGATTATATTCGCTGTATACCTTAAGAGTCATAAGATCTGAATCAAGGATTGGGTATCCAATATCAAAAGAAAGTGCATTTGTGATAGCTTTATTGTTCTTTAAACTAAACGGAGTTGCTTTTAGATCAATCTCATCTTCGTTTTCATTCGCATCAATAATATTATCGCCATCAGCATCAATATCAATTAATGAATCGAGAACGGAGTCTCCATGTCCTGGATCTGGCCATCCATCTCCATCGGTATCATTCCACAAAGTACTATCATCAGGAAAATCATCAAATATGTCTGGATAAGAATCACTATCTTTATCCTTCAAGCCCGAGAACATATTAGCATCAGTAATATAATTTACACCTATGGTAAGTGGGATATCGTCCGATACAGTATAAGCCATTCTGAATCCAGCTATTGTTCCCCCTCTTGACATATCTTTTATATTTGATAAAAATAATTCCCCACCGACTGGACCGATATTAAAACCTGTATTAATACCTACTCTCCGCACAGTAGGAAACTCCATCATATTAGAATAACTATTCATTAACCCACCATATCCCATGGTTTTTCCTTCAATAGACCCATATTTGATCCATACAGGGTCTGTCACTCTACCATATCGAACGTAAAGGATCTTATCTAGAAGAAGACCTGGATCATTTTCAATATCCCACTCTTCATTCCTCATATTACCTTCATTATCTACATAAAGTACAAGATCAAGGCCTATCCCTACTTTCCAAATATTGATCTCTGGTCTCAAAGCAAGTTGATTATATAGAACCCCATCTAGAGTTGCTGAACCTATGCCTAGGCCCATAGAGAAGGGTTTTGGCGGAGGGCCATCAGGGACATTAGGCTCTTCTACTTCTTGAGTTACTTCTTCTTCAAGGTTATTTTCCTCTACTTCTTTTTCTGCCTGGGGTTCTTTTGTTTCTGTGACCTTTGGCTTTTTTTCAACTGGAGCTGGTTTATCATTCGAGCTTTTTTCCATAGGATCTTCGTCTAGTTCATCTAACTCTGGTTCAATGAGATCCTCAACCTCAGGATCAGGAGGATATTCGCCTGGAGATGCAGGAGCCTGTACTAGGTCACCAGTAGCATTACTAACTGCTTTTTGGCCGGTGCTTACATTTACAATTTCACCGCTTATCATATTTAGGACCTCAAATAATCCTTCTTTACATATGAACTGGTCTACACCTGATTGACTTACGATCGCAGCAAACTCTGTTCCTTTGACACTTGCAACAGATACAGGGGTTTGAATCCTGAAATCCTTTTTTCTGCCCTCTTTTTTAATATCATTGAGCAGCGTGCCATGGGCTAGGTCAACCGTGCGAGAATTTCGAGTATCCATAAAACTGAATTTAGTGTTCTCTCGTACTTTTAGAATTGACCTGTCATCCAAATAAATAACTGCTGCAAAACTTTTTTCACCTACTTTTATCTCATCGCCGTTCTTGATCGGAGCTCCAGGCCTTCCTTGTTCAGAGAATGTACTCATACCGAGTCTTTTAAAATGAACTCTTCCTTCCGCTTTTACTAATCGGGCAATGACTTGGCCTTCTAAATGAGTAGAGAGCAATGCAGATATAAAGAATACGTATAATGTTCGGGTCATATTAAGACTGCTGATTTTACCTTCATCAAAATTACTTTTATTCTATTGAAGTCCAATGGTTGAATTGAAGAAAAATATTATTGGATAACCCATTCTTTAGTTCCAGTATTTTTTCTTACTGGTCTTTCCTATTCCTGGATTAAAGCTATTGGTTGGGTCTAGGTCTTTATAAAATTTTGATAGTGCTGGTTTTGCAAAATATTCATGACCAACATTATGTTCTGCAGGATACTCTGCACCTTTTGCATCATAATATTTTAATAATTTTTGCATTAATTCTTCTGCGTCTACCCCTTTTTTAACAATATAGTTATGATGTAATACATGACAAAATAAATGACCATAATACAGCTTCATTTCGAAAGAGCTGTCAATCTCCTCAGGTAGATCTTCAAACCAATCTAATTCGTTTCTAGGAAAGGCAATGTCTAAAGATAACATTGATCCAATATTTTTTTGATTAAGAGAATGATAACGTCCTACTGCACTCGCAGCTACAAAACGATGTAAAATAGCCTTTTTAGCTTCCTTTTCATCACATTCAAAAAAGTCACCCTCATTGTTTTGAAAAAATTCTGTAAAATATGCTTTTGCTTCATCGATTCCTTCTTCTGAAAATTCAATTATCCAATGATGTTCATACTTATCTCTATATTCTTCCATACGACGCGGTAAGTGATTAAAAGAAAAATTACTTATAAACTGCATCAACCTATCTGAAAAGTGATTAGGAAGAATTTTTAGCTTTCCTGCTATTAGATCCACTATTCTTTTAAACTCAAATAACTTTGGAATAAAATCGGCACCTAGCTTATCAATGACAATAAAAGTATCCTTACTATATTTTTTCGCAGCGTCATAACAGTCTCTATGTAAGTATTCTCCTGATGTTGGTAAATGTTTGAACTGAGACAGTATATCCCGACGCATTCTACCAAGAACTTTTGAACTATTGGTCCCTATATAAAATACCTGATTACGCTCCGGTATTGGATAAGTATCTAGACGTACAGCAAAAACAGCAACCTTCCCTGCACAACCTGAAGCACCATACAAGCGTCTCTTATCTGCATTAAAACGTGAAGGTGTGCTTGCTTCTATATCGCGTACCCGCTGTTCATATTCATTGTCAGATGCAAGTTTATTAGGAAATTTAATTTGATCTTTATTATAATTTTGGTTCTGTAGATTACTCAAGATCTCCTCTGGTGTGTCACCAAGTTCAATACCTAGGTCATTGATCAATACTAGCTCTCCGCTTGAATCAATTTTTGCGTAAAGTGAAAGCTCTGTATACGCTGGACCTCTTTTTACTAGTGCACCACCTGAGTTATTGCAGACCCCTCCCACGATCGAGGCACCTATACAAGAAGAACCAATGACCGAATGTGGCTCCCTATCATAAGATGCTAATTGTTTTTCTAGGCCTATCAGTGTACTACCAGCAAACCCCACTATTTGTTTTCCATCATCTATAATATGTATATCACTGATCCGCATAGTATTAATGATCAATATCGGACGATCATAATCATCACCATATGGTGTGGACCCACCAGTTAATCCTGTATTAGCGGCTTGCATAATTACAATAATATCCAAACCCACACAGAACTCTATAATTTTCCAGATCTCAAATAATGTTTCTGGTTTAGCTACAGCTAATGCTTTTCCTTCTCCATATCGCCATCCTTTTGAATAGGGTAGCTTGCTCCATTCTGTAGTTAAAACATTTTTCTTACCGATTAGATCACCAAGATCTCGTATGAATTGATCTTTAATTAAATTATTCATTCAAATGGTCTACACCGTTCTCTTATTATTTCGGGAACAGGTATAGTTTTATCTGTTTTGTAATTATATGCTACCATCTTAAATAATGCAGAACACAATAGCTTTTTATCCTCTTTATCAAATATCGCTGAAAGAAAATCAAAGCTTTTGTTTCCAATTCGACATATCCTATGTCCTACCTCAAATGTGGATGGATGCGATGCCTGTTGAGTATAGTGTACATCCATACTTGCAAGGATAGTACTCTCATCCATTTCTCGTCTAATGCCCGAGTATCCTAGCTCGATATAGACATCTACTCTCGCTGATTCCATATACGATAGGTAGGATGTATGGTTTATATGGCCTAGAGCATCCATGTCTCTCCAGCGACTATGAATAGTTGACCAAAAATCAAAATCTGAGGTCTGTAAATTTCTCATGTCCACGTAATGAACTTAAACAAACACACTATTCAGATACACCAAAAGATTAAACTTAAAAAAATAATTTGTTGTAGATTTCTGGATATGAAACGGTTTGTTTTTATAATATCATTTTATTACGCCCTATTACCAGCCCAACCAAAAGAAGGAATTGAATTTAAAGTTCATACCATCTCAGGATTTGTCATTGATAGTAGTAACTCCGAACCGATGATGGACGTAGATGTAGATATATACACAGGAAATAATATTCTAAAGCATTCAACCATTACTGATGAATTTGGTTTCTATACGAAAAATATCATCGGTTATCTTTGGAAACCCAAGATCAAATTTAGTTATCATAATTATAGGTCAAAAAAATTCCGTTTAGACCCTGCAACATTAGATTCAGCAGAGAACATAGCCGTAAATGCGTATATTGTTCCTCTGCCATTAGATGAGAGGATACCAGACCTAGAGAGAGGAAACCTAATTAATAGAGCAGAAACATTTTTTATTAAGGGAAATGTTTTTTATTACCTTGTAGGTCAAGGTCATGCTGATCGTATCATCATAGAAACAGCTGAGGCAATCGAAACTGAACCTGGATTCATTGTGATCAAGGTCAATGATGAAACTTATGATGTTACACGATGCTATATACCGCAAGAAGGTCAGTATGAGAATCTATCATTTATTCTGAAAAGTTTATTAAGTGAACCACTATTTGAAAACTCTAAGAATCCTATCTTTTTACCTCAAGATATGTTAAGACCTTCTATTATTTATGGATCGGTTTTTAATGTAAGCAGCGGTGAACCTGTCATGGGTGCAGAGATTATTCTCGATGAACCATACAAAAGACGGATATCTGATGAGAATGGAAAATTTGCATTTCAAGTTGATCAACCAGGAAATTATCATATTACTATGAACCCACCCCCTGGATATAGGCATTTTAATATTGCAGTCCCTGAAATATTAATAAAATACGGTCGTGGTGGTTGGTTTAAATCTAATTTTTATGTTCGACCTTGAAAAAAGGTATTAAATCATTTATAATTTTTTTATTCATAGGCTCAAATATTATGGCTCAGATTGAAATAACTACACTAGGAGGCGGATGTTTCTGGTGTGTAGAAGCTGTTTTTCAGCGTGTAGATGGCGTTTTATCAGTAAAGCCAGGTTATGCAGGCGGGCATATTGATAATCCCACATATAAACAAATTTGCACTGGGACAACTGGACATGCTGAAGTGGCTCAGATTGAATTTGATTCAGATATTATAAAATTTGATCAGATACTTAATGTTTTCTGGCAGGCTCACGATCCTACGACACTTAACCGACAAGGAAATGATGTTGGTACCCAATATAGGTCGGTTATCTTCTATCATAATGAACAGCAAAAAGAGAAGGCAGAAATATCTAAGAAAAATGCTGATAAGTCAGGATATTGGCCGGACCCTATTGTGACAGAGATCACACAATTAAATAATTATTCTGACGCAGAAGACTATCACCACAATTATTATAATGATAATCCAAACCAACCATATTGCATTTTTGTGATCAAGCCTAAGCTAGATAAACTTGAAAAAACTGGAGTTATTGATTAACCTTATTTAAGCAAAATCATTTTTCTAGTATAAGATCTTCCTTCTACTATTATCGTATAGAAGTATAATCCAGAGGGCACTTTCTCTCCTTTATCTGTAGTAGAATCCCAATGTATTGATCTACTTCCAGCATCTTGGTGACCATTAATCAAGGTTTTGACAATCTTTCCTGAAATATCAATTATATTAATATTTACTATTCCACTTTTTGGCAAATCATAAGAAATAATAGTATTTGGATTGAATGGATTTGGATAGTTCTGATGCAATGATATCTTATCAGGTAAAATTGTATGTTGATCGTTTTCAAGGGTTATACAATCATTATTTATATATCCTGGGCTTGGTTCAGTATAACAACCAAATCCCTCAGCATCAAAGCTTTGTGATATTTCAATTCCATCAATTTCCGCCATCGGTTCTAAAATAACAATAAGGGTATTGTTTTCAGGGTCAGCAAATACGATGCTATCTCCTTCTGAACTAAAACTAGAACTAAAACTGCTATCCACATTCTCATATCCTATCCAATATCCTTCAGCGGGAATTACTATATCTCCAAAGGTAAAATCTTCAAGGTCCTCTGAGTTATCTAATTGGAACCCCTCCAGTGAACAGTCATTATCACCAGAATTATAAATTTCAATGTAATCTTCATCAATCCCTGAATTAAACCCTTCACTAACATATACCACTCCTAATTCACATGGGTCTAATTCACTACCATTATTAACATTAATAATTACCTCAATGCCCATAGAGTTCAAATCTGACTGATTATAATACTGATTATTGTTGACCTCATCATTATTTCTAAACATGCTATGTCTAGTTTCTCTACCCCATAATCCAACCTGAACAGTTGTACTTGCTGCCTTCCGCATTTTGTTCTTGGCTGTTATTGTAATATTTTCGGGATGTTCTCTCACCTTTATGCCGAAATCCCTAGGGGTTCTTCCCTGCGCTTTCATAAGACTAAATTCTTGATACAATTCATCAATAATAAGTGAGATATACGTATAATGAGATCTGTAGCTTTCTGATAAATATACTTTACAAATGTCAGAATAATTTGAACACTTTTTCTAAGTTGGTAGATAAACTACGCGTTACATAAAGATGATATATTATGCAGCTATTCGTTTAGTAAAAAAGTTAAATGTTATTTTAACTGTATAGTCATC
>CAJVZI010000031.1 GCA_913020665.1 uncultured bacterium
CTTTCTCTCTGTAGAATTCTGCTCTCATTAGATAGGTCATACTGATCCAGTTCACAAGGGTATAGATACTGATCAGTAAGAGAAATGAAGGCTTGAGTATCGACGAAAGAATTATGATCACAAATAACATGGGAAGGCTGGACCATATTTCAATGAGCCTTTGAAAAAAGAGATCGAATTTTCCTCCATAATAACCCATGGTACCACCAACTAGTACACCAATGATATAATTAATGATCGTCAATAATAATGCAAATGATATTGATATGTTGAATGCGTAGCATAGTCTGGCAAATACGTCCCTCCCTGTATTATCCGTGCCTAGCCAGTGAGTACTTGATGGCGGCTCATATGGCTTGTTACCTTGAAAGGTGATGTCTTCATATGGTGAATATGGATAAGGAGGCATCCAGACCCAACTATCCTTTTCATCTTGCTCTATGAACTGAGCCTTAAGTTCTCTATATCTGGTATCTCCAGGAACATCCTGCCCGAACTGCTTACCTGGCATATATCCTGATAGGACTGGAAAAAAATATTCACCATGATATTTAACAACCAATGCACGATTATTGATCAAAAAAGGTAAGAAGAAAGATATCCCATATAGGCATGAAAGGATGATCAATGAGTAATAACCGCGTTTCAGTGTTTTAAACTTTTTCCATCTCCTCTTCAGGATCGATTCATTGAGCTGAACAGAGCTATCTATCTTATTCATTATTTGAACCTTATCCTTGGATCGACCAAGGCCAGTGTGAAATCAGATATGATGTTTCCAAGCAGTCTAATTATCACAACTATAACAAGGAAACCTAGTGTAATAGGATAATCACGCTGTAAAATAGCCTCATATGCTAATTTCCCAAATCCTTCTATATTAAATACTCTTTCGATAAAATATGACCCAGCGATGACCACGCCTATGATCTGACCTATATTTGCAGCAATAGGGATCACACTATTTCTGATCGCATGAAGCCATATCACTCTTTTTTCACTCAATCCTTTAGCAAAAGCAGTACGTATATAATCCTGACTTAAATTTTCAAGAAGACCATTTTTCATAAGCACAGTCAGTGTGGCAAAACTAGCAATAGACCAAGCAATTATGGGGAGGATCATATGATGTATTTGATTGACCACTTTTTGAAAAAAGTTCATTTGCTCCCATATTTCTTTGGGTGCATGCAGTCCTCCTAAAGGGAACATGTCCAAAAAACTTCCTCCACCGAGTAGAACCAACAATACACCACCAAGTGCCCATCCTGGGATAGAATAAGCGATAAAGATCATTACACTAGAACCAAAATCAAACAGAGATCCATGATTCAGTGCTTTTTTGATCCCTAATGGGATACAGACAAGGTAAGAAAGGATGATCCCCGTTAGACCAAGTAACATAGACACACGAAATCTAGGCGCCATCACCTCCGTCACTGGTTTTGCATAGATATAGGATTTCCCTAGATTTCCTGTAAGGATCCCAGAGAATTCAGTTTGAAATACAACAGCATCTATGGCACCATCTCCCTTTACACTGTCAATGGATGCACTCCATACCTTGCTTTTGATGCCATCTTTTTCTTTAACAATTAATTTTTCATTGTTCAAATTCTCAACATCAATGAACCAAAGTTTACCATCACGTTTTCCGACTCGTTTCTCTACAACATTTTTACCAGGATCAAAAGTAACCTCTCTATGTTTAATTTCTCTAGGCCAGACACCCAACCATATTAGATATCTTTGGTATATTGGCTTATCAAAACCATAGAATCGTTTCAGTTCTTTAAGAGCGCTTTCTGGTAGAACACTGCCACCTAATTCTCCAGATGCTGAGACCCCTGACTCTTCTCCTCCCATCTGCATTTCCATGATCGCTCTCTCAATAGGTCCTCCTGGTGCGATCTGTAGGATAATAAAAACAAGAATGGTTGAACCCAAAAATGTGGGCACCATTAATAAGAGCCGCCTTAAAAAGTAAGTGGCCATAGCTAGATCAGTTCAATTTAGGTAAAGAAATTATAGGTCTTTCCAAAATGTATGTTCTACATCACCTAGCGGCAATGATTGATCATTCTTCATTGCATTTTGCAGAGTCCTATCCTTTTCTGAATCAAACCACCAATGGTAGAGTATGTCCTCAAATCTTCCACCATACTTTGTTAACATATAATCTGGGTATCCAAACTTGTCCCAAAAAAGAAGTCTAGCCGGCGGCTCTCTTGAAAGCCCCCAAGCAGAAGGATGTATGTCGGATACAATACCATCGATCTCCTGAATGATCTCAACACGTCTAGCATGATCAAATTCTGTATCATACAAGGGCAAAAGAGCATCAATACGTTCGCTTTTTAAACCGGAAACATTATTATTATTCTTTTGATCTGCTAATGACGATTTAAAACTTGTTTCAGGATTAGGATATACAAGACCACCCCAGCCCTGAAAATCGACCGTAAAATTCCTGTCCATTAAATTTTTCCAACGTGTGGTCGAATCGACGAACTTTATTTGCATGTCGATACCGTATTCCTTAAGTATCTGTTGCATTGGGGTAACACGGTATTCTACAGGTTTCATAACCTCGATGGTAAAACTTAATTCTTTTTTTGTATCTTTGTGGACAAGGAACCCCCTGTCGTTCCTATTTACATAGCCTGCCTCTTTTAATAATTCTACAGCCTTGGCAGGATTAAACTCAAACTTATTATTATTAGGATTCTCATATTCACTTCCTGAATAGAGTGAATTCTGGAGTGTATATTCATTATACAGGATCTCTTTGTTAAATTTTTCTCGATCATAAAGATAGGAGAATGCATACCGGACCTGCTTATTGTCAAAAGGCCATTTACGCATGTTAAAAGCATAACCCCATGTTCCTGCTGGCACATTAGAATAGACTCGTCTTTTCTGCACCCAGCCTTTATTGGCTGCTTCAAAATCGGTTTCATCTACCCAGATTGAAGGTTTTCTAATTACAATGGCATCAGCCTCACCTTTTTTGAGTTTTTCAAATTGGAGCGCAGGGTTATCCTTGACCACCGATATCGTTACTTTATCAAAATTATACATATATTTTTGTGTCCGATGATCCTCACGCCACCAATTATCTCTTCTTGTTACTGTGTATGATTCTTGATTGACTATATCCTCATCCTTTATAACATAAGGTCCGGTCCCAGGAAGTAATTTAAAATTGTATTCTTCGAGGTATGCGGTACCATCCAGATCCTTAAGATAATGCTCCGGAAGAATATTCATTCCACCAAAATATAGCATATTACGCCAGTTTAATGTATTAGACTTAACTTTAACTATATACTTACTTACAGCTTCAGGCCTCTGGATCTTTCCGTAGGTTACCTGCGTAGATGGAAACAAGATCGTCTCATCCATTCTGATATCATAAGAAGCGACTACATCATCTGCTGTAACCTCTTGTCCATCGGACCAGCGTGCATCTGGGTCGATCCTAAAATAGAACGTCATCTTATCCTCAGATAATTTCCAATGAGATGCAAGTGCTGGTATATACTCAAGCGTTACAGGATGGGTGGTGATCAAGCTTTCATAACAGAGAGCACCAATGATGTAATAATTCTCTGTATAATTATAATGTTGCCCTAAGACCCTAAATGTTGCAGGAAAACGGGAGGTTGTAAATTTTAGATTACCACCCTTTTGCGCATCAGGATGTCCAAAATATTTATAATCCTCTTCAGTGAATGTATAGGTTTCAAACCCCATACTTTCTGCGATATTTTCAAAACCATATCCACCATCCTCTGGTTTTGTCATAGTATCTTTCGGCACAAGTTCATACTCTGTGACCGTCTTAGTATTTGACTTATCATTGCCACCTCCACAGCTAAACAGTATCATGGCAGAAATAATTAGAGTGATCTTTTTCATTTTTATTCGTTATATATGTTTTATTTAAAAATTTATAATTACAGCGGGCGGAACTTAGTATATGGTTGATAAAATTAACATAAACAAAACGAGATCTAGTTGTTAACTAAAATATTAAGCTAGGATGGCACAGTCGCTAGTGCCTTCCCAGCAAAAAAATATATAAATGACACAAAGACACACATAGCATGGGTTGACGTCCATGATGCCATCGTTCTTGCTTTTTTATAATCTCGATCCCAGTCTTTTCTGTGCAATTGCTTTATCTGCTCTGTTCCTCCTGCTCTTTGACATGCTTTCATTAATCGTTGAAAACGAACCATATCCTTTAGAGGTATAGCTTTGATCCCCTTGGTCTCTGCCAGCTTGATCAGAGGGTCGCTACAGGGATCTAGATCTTGCCCATTAGGGTCTTGACCTAATGAAAAATTGATAAAAACTAAAAGTATAAATATATATCTCAACGTATGCCGTAAACGAACTTTAATGAGAATATCGGTAGCTTATCGATCTTCATTGTTGGTCCAGTGACCGGTTGACGTTGTATCCGCCATTTATCATTTTTGTAGGAATTATTCATAAATCCACCCTTGAGATCGACAGCCATTCTGGAAGAAATATAATAACGAAAACCAAGCATGCTCGAATACCCTATCCAGTCTGATATCATTACATCGGTGGCGCCCATATCCTCCACGGGATCTGGGTTTCCACCAAAGCTGTTGATAAAGAAGTTCCAATCCTCAGTTTTATCACCGGGTGTGGTATCCATTTCGATTCGGCCTCTTCCCCATATGGGCGCCAGCGTAAAATTGAGTTCTATCTTTGGTCTCCAACGAAAATAGGTCTCGATTGGAAACATTCTATATATCAGTGATCTTCTAAAGATAGCTTCAGAATTCAGTAACAGTATGTTCTTTCCTATGTCATATGATGTAAATGAATTATAGCCGATCCGAGCATTATTGAAAAATTCATAATAGATGCCCCAATTGATCATCATATTACGGTTGAAAAACCCTTTCGTGGGGAATTGGACACTTTGATTATCATCAAATCCAGAAAGTGTAGGTTCATAGAACCCTATACCCAGATCAACGCTAATTTTAGGCTGCCCAACTAGGCTTTCACCCATAAATAAAATGGATGAGATAATTAATACATGAATTTGACTCTTCATATAGGGATGTTAATTTAAGCCCCATGAAACATTTCGGGCGCATATTCATTTTTATTATTTCATTCTTATGGTCTAATTCTGAAGATCTTGATGTCAAGCATATGATCGTGGATTATGAAGGAGCTACCATGGAGTGTTTCATTGATTCTATAGGATATCAATACCTCTACTTTATTCCCAAGGACTCAGTCGATATCGATTCAATAAAACTAAAGGATATATACTACGTATATAATGATTTTGATCGTGTATTTCATTATAGCTGGAGTTTTGAAGAGAATGTGCGCAGGATGGAAAATCGAACAGGTAAGGTATATACCATCAAGGGTGATACTTTAGACTTTATCGATCTCCAATTCAATAAGGATATGATCCAGCCTGAGGTCTTTATTAAACGAGGTCCAGAACGCTCAGAATTCGTATCTATGTTAGATGTAGAGAGAATAGAGACTGATTTTTCTATTATGTCTTATTCTGTAAAGAGGGGATTTTATTATTCATTCTACTCTTTTCTTATTGCAGCATCCTTTGATATTGCTCGACAATGGGATAAAGAGCGTAGAATAGTTCCCCAGGTATGGGACCAATACAATGACCTGATGCCGATGGTCTCTATCATCGGCTTTAATAAACAAGATGGTACTGGCGTTGCTTACCAATCCTTTACATCATTGATACCCATCTCTGTGCTCATATCAATGGCATATGATGTTTTTAAGGAGAAAAATAAATTCTACTTCACCCCTGTTTATGAGGAAAAATCATTTGGCAGGAACATGTATATATTTTCTTTGAAACAGGTCATCAATACGCATTTACAAAGTGTAGTATTTAAAATGGAACGAACAAAGTTTGGCAGAAAGGTCATTGGATGGTTTCGATAAAAAGTAATGTAAATTCCTGCTATGGTTAAACGACCAAAATATTTTCTTATTTTATACGTTATTGCGATGATGCTTATAGGCTTTTCCTGTACGGAAGACCCGATCGAGATACCTGAACCAGATACGTCACCTCCTCAAGCGATCGTACTCTATCCTATTGATGGTGAATCTGTACAAGGCGATATCATCATCCAAGCACGAGCGGTAGATAATGATGAGGTTGACTCTGTGCAATTCTTTATTGATCAACAATTAGTGTCTACTGATTCGAGTCATGCTGATAATATTTTTAAATATACCTGGAACACAGGAGAATCGGTCATGGTCAATGGAGAACTTGTAAAGATATATTCTGAGGACGAGTTCCATTACATTTCCGTAATAGCGTTTGACCCTGCAGGAAATAGCTACGCTTCCGTTCCTATCCGGAGTAAAGTAGATAATATCGATAGTGAACCCCCCGAAGCATTCTTTTTGAGTCCATTTGCAGGTCAATATGTAAGTAGTGTGGTCAATATTGAAGTGATCGCTACTGATAATGACAGTATACAATATGTAAGCTATTTTATTAATAATGTTCTGCAGGGTTACGTACAAGAGTCGCCGTATATCTTTCCCTGGAATACAAACCTTGTGGAGAGCGGTAACTACTATTCTTTGCATGCGAATGTTCGAGATATCAATAATAATACGACCACCATTGCTCCCATAAGTGTTTTTGTAGATAATGGTATTGAGAATGACATCACTCCACCGACAGGTTCTATTGTGAGCCCTCCTGCAGGACTCACCGTAAGTGGAGAAGTTCAGATCATAGTCAGCGCCAATGATAACCGCGCAATGGGCGAGGTTGCTCTGTCGATCAATGGGGTCTATATCACCACTATTGAGCAGGCACCCTACTATTACATTTGGGACACCACACTTGAACAAGAGGATACTGAACATACTATTAGTGTGGTATTGATCGATCTTGCAGGTAATGAAGCTCCATTGAACCCCATATCCGTTGTTGTAGATAACCAACCACCGATCGATTCACAGCCACCAAATGTGATCATTATGGAACCAGCCGCAGGACAAGATATTAGTGGTACGGTAGATATTGAGGTGGTGGCAACAGATGATTCGGGTATCGATTATATTGAATATTTTATAGACGGTCTTTCCGATACAATTGATAGCATAGCTCCATATATTCATTCTTGGAATACAGAGACCGTAGAAGATGACATGGAACATATTATTGCAGTTGTTGCATATGATATTCAAGGGAATTCCACTCTAGCCACACCAATAGCGGTCTACGTGGATAATTTTGATAATGTACCACCCGTAGGCCAGATACAGAACCCGGTTCCAGGGCAGACTGTAGATGGAGTGGTATCTATCGAGATCACAGCGAGTGACAATGAACATGTGAGTCATGTAGAACTATCAATAGACGGTATCGCTAGAGATACTTTGGTCAATTCGCCCTATATCTATAATTGGGACACTACTGATGAAGCAGATGACCAAGATCACGTGATCAGTGTTATTGTCGCAGATAGCTCAGGGAATATTGGATTTGTTGCACCTGTTAGCGTTTATGTTGATAATGAGGTCAATGATATCACACCTCCTACTGGTGTCATATCAAATCCAGTTTCTGGTCAAACGGTAAGCGGGACTGTCAATTTTACTGTCACGGCCCAGGATGACCAAGGCATTGCAGAAGTTGAACTGTCGATTGATGGTGTGGTGGTTGCATTGGATACAGAAGATCCCTATCAATACTCTTGGGACACGACTGGATTGACCAATGATAGCCAACATACACTTTCAGCAACGGTCACGGATGATGCTGGTCACACTACGATATTGCAACCTGTCTTAGTAACGGTATCAAACTAATGAATTATTATAAGCATTATTATCTATTTCTTGGATTACTGTTCTTAAGCTGTGAGGGCCCAGTGTTTGATGTACCCGCAGATGAAGATTCTATACCTCCTACATTGACCATTACCTTTCCTGCAGATCAGTCCGTTCTATCAGATACGGTACTGATCACTGCATATGCTTTTGATAATGTGGAACTCGAGATGGTGACCTTATTCCTGAATGATTCGATCGTACATGAAAGCAAAGAAGGTCCCTTTGAATATTCATGGTCAACTATGAATGCTGAGGAGGATGAACACCATACCATCCGTGCAAAAGCTCAAGACCTTGCAGGCAATGTTAACTATACTAACACCATACAGGTCTTGGTTGACAACCAGGATAATATTAGCCCCACTGGGGCACTTATCTTTCCTTTTACAGGACAAACACTAATGGGAGAGGTCACGATCATTATTGAAGCAAACGATAATGAAGGGGTCTCCTTTGTTAATCTATACATTGATGGGGATTCTGTGGCGACGTTTAGTGAGCCCCCTTACAGATACACATGGGATACCATGGAAGAGGTCGACGATATTATCTATACCATACATGCTCATGTACAGGATATTACCGGAAACCAGATCACATTAGGGCCGATCAATGTAACTATTGATAATTATGAAGCAGATGATAATATAGCACCTACGGGCACCATCCTATATCCTCCTTCTGCTGCAACAGTATCTGGTACGATCGATATTGAGGTAAATGCATATGACAACGTACAAATGGGCTCAGTAGACTTTATCATTGATGGATCCGCAGTAGCGCATGACACCGTACCACCCTATATCTACACCTGGAATACATTAAATGAGATGGAAGATACTGACCATGTTATCAATGTAAACCTTGCTGATTCTGCTGGTAATACCACATCACTGTTTCCTGTGACCGTATTTGTAAACAATATTTCTGAACCAGACATCACCCCACCAACGATAGTTATCTACGACCCTGCAGCAAATCAGACAGTTTCAGGGACCATTACCTTCATGACCATTGCCACAGATAATGTTGGAATAGATCGTGTAGAGTTCTATCATGATTATGCATTGGAACACACTGCCACCTCCTATCCCTATTCTTATGATTGGAATACTGCTTCCATGGGAGAGGACTCAGAACATATATGGCACGCAAAAGCGTTTGACACCAGCGGTAATGAGGCACAGACACAGCCTATGGCGTTATTTGTCAATAATGTTGATAATGTGCCACCGACCGGGTATATATTATATCCATATGCAGGGCAGACCGTTAGTGATGCGGTCAGCATACAGGTCTCAGCATCAGATAATGTTGGCGTAGCTCAAGTTGAATTCTTTATCGATGGTAATTCCGTAGCAACAGATCAACAAGAGCCATATAGCCATGAATGGGACACAAATTTTGCTTCTGAAGATGAGGAACATGTTATATATGCCACCATCACAGATCAAGAGGGAAATTCAACAGATATCCCCTCTATTGCAGTTACAGTGAACAATGACGATTCCCCTGAAAATGATGTAACACCCCCCGTTCTATCAATACTAACACCACTATCATCGCAAACGGTAAGTGATACGGTCACTATATCAGGATTTGCTATTGATAACGATGAGGTGCAAGAGGTCCAATTTTTCATCAATGATGTATTGACCGCTACGGTCTCAGACTCCCCATACACTACACTGTGGAGTACATATGGTCTGGCAAATAATTCTGAACACGTGATCCAAATGACAGCCAGTGACCCATCGGGCAATCAATCTTCCGCACAACCCATTATGGTCACAGTTGTAAATGAATACTTGGAAACAATAGATAACCTCGCTCTTTCTTCTAATGAGAATATGTTGTCTCTTAGCTGGGACTCACCTTTTGATGCTGGATCTTTTAAAATATACCGGGATGGACAGTTTTTGATCGAAGTTTCAGACCAGACATATGATGATATTGTAGACCCTGGAACTGAATATTGTTATACTGTATCTGCAGTGAATAATGTTGGACTTGAGGGGCCACAATCCTCTGAAGAATGCGGAACCGCAATATTCCCTGCCTCACCTATACTCTCTCTTACCATTGATGGTACAACAGCAACACTTCAGTGGACCTCTGTTGCATCAGCTCAATCTTATAGGATATATCAAGATGGGAGTTTTATTATAGAACTGGAAGGTCTAACACATTCATTGGACATAGGGACAGGTACAAATACATGTTTTACAGTAACATCTGTTAATAGCTATGATACTGAAAGTCCTTCTTCTAATGAAGAATGCGGACAAGGTTCTTAGGGGAATAAGCTATCCCCATTACACGCAGTCTGCGTGTGTTTTAATACTATCGTATCATAATTTTCTGAATCAAATGTAATACTTCCTCCTTCTGGGTCTGATAGAACGATGGTACAGTATTCAGGAGCGACTGTATTTGCATATGTCACAGTATCATAGCTTGTACTATCTTCCGAAACCTCTAATACAGAATAGGTATAATACATCCAGCCAGTACTGATCCAATAATTTGTATCCAGGATCATCTCAGGAAAATCCATGATCCCAGCAGTATCACCTATTGCGACCAGGGGCTGATCTAAAACTAAACGGAACATCTCAGGAGTAGAATAGCTAGTTGGATCAATACATAAAAATAGCGAATCATGGTCCTGTACTTCCCAATTGCCACTAGGCTTATAACAGAAAATGAAAATGGAGTCTGAAAAATTTCCAACGTTGGTAGATCGATCTATCGCTCTGATCTTATAGTAAATATTCTCCAGCCAAACAATAGATGTATCTTCATAATCATGAACCGGATATGAGACCTTATCTAAAATTTCGAAACTCATACCTTGATCCATTGATCTAAAAATATGGTACTCATCAATGTCATCTGATGGTGGTTTTTCCCAAGAAAGATGTATCCTTGCCTGGTCATTGGTCATTGTAAAATATCCTTTTAAACCAAACGGTGCTCCAGGAGGATCTTCATCTATCAGGTCGCAACTGATCAATAATAGATAAAAAGAGATATATGCAATTCTTTGCATGTCAGAGATTAGATGTAATAAAATAAAATGAAAAGCCCCATATAGGGGCTTTCAATGAGCGAGAGACGAGATTCGAACTCGCGACCCTCACGTTGGCAACGTGATGCTCTACCAGCTGAGCTACTCTCGCATGTTGTTAGAACTAGCTACTGTTTGTAGCCGTGAAAATTATGATGTGCATGTTATTCTGACAATGGAGTTTTTGGATAAATTTCAAGTACCCGATTTCTGGAATAAAAAACAATATAAGATGCACCCAGAAAAACAATATTCTCAAGTATCTTGGACCATCCCACCATTTCACCTTCTTTTAATCCGCAACCACATTCTATATTAAAACCTCTCATCATTGCTTGAAATATCATAACAATAAACAGGATCAAAAAGCTACCACTTAGAACAACAGAGCCGTCTAAGAATATTCCTAGAATGATGCCTGCCCCTATCAATAGCTCCAGCCATGGTAAAATAATTGCAATACTGTTCTCAAGACCAAATGGAACAATATGATAATTCGCTATATCTCTTGCAAACTTCCCAGGATCCAAGATCTTATCGTAGCTCGCATATACAAATACAAGTCCCAATAGGCATCTGATCAAAAGAATAAGATATGGGTTGATCTTATTCATTATACTCTATCTCAAGACCCGCATCGGTCCAAGATCTCCAGCCACCTTTGAAGACCAGAATATTATTAAACCCAATATCTTGAAGCTCATAAGCGAGTTCTTCGCTAGACCCGCAATCATCATCACTACAGTATATTACAAAACCCTTATCAAGACCGATCAACGTATTTATTTTTTCTGAAAGAACTTCAACATCATCATCAGCAATGGAACCTGGTATAAATCCTTCTAAAAGATATTCCTCTGCTCTCGCATCAACAAATAGGACTCCTGCCCCATGTAAAGACCTTGCAGTTTCAATATCTATTTCTCTAATAGATGGTTCAGCCAGGATATTCAATGCATCTTCTGGATCCGTAACGGTCTTTATTGGTTCTGCTAGCCACTTAATACCATCATGGCGTAATGTGTTGAAAATAGCCCCGATCAGTACAGATAGTGCAATAATGATGATGACCTGTTTCTGATAGTTCAAGGTCTGTTTATATATTAATGCTCATGCCCATGGTGCGACCTGGCAGACGCCCTTGGTTTTTTCTTTGCAGTAGTAGCATTGGATGATTTTTTAGGGTCCAGAGCATTGCATTTTTTTACTGATTCATTTACAAATGTTAATAATTCCTGATCATCTTTAACCTTGTTATTGAGGGGAATGGTTTGAAATTGTATGGTGTTTACTGCAGCGTCGATCGCTTCTTCCGCTACCTTTAGGTCATCTCTATATCGATTGATCAGGTTTAAAATATTTTCTTGCTCAGAGTAGATCTCATCAAGGGTCTTGTCAGGATCCTTTTTTTGCAATTTTTCAAATCTTTTATTGATCGATCTTATCTTTTTTTCCTGAGCTGTCACATCTATGAATGGCTTATCATCATCTTTCAGGTTCACATCTAGCGACAATAAGTATTTCCCTTGCTTTCCACATGAATATAAGTAAGGTCCATCCTTCTTTTGAGGGCTATTAGCACGAGACATATTTACACTACCACTTGCCACGATAAAATCAACATCTGGCATATTCGCTACCAGGTCACCCTGGGACCCCCTATCTGCATTCACTAGCATAACAATAATATCAACCTCTTTTGACAACAGTTCAGCATAGTGATTGGCAGATTCAATATAGTCATCAGCAAGCATTGACTTACTGGTGTCAGGTAATTGATTTGTTACACCCGCCACACCTATTCTTAGATCACCTCTTTCTAGTATGATGTATGGCTCAAAGATAAGTTCATTAGTGGACGGATCTTTGAGATTGGCAGAAATGAAAGGTATATCTGTCTTTTGAGATATATTCTTTAAATAGCTCAAACCGTTTAACATCTCATAATGCCCTACATTGATCGCGTCACATCCTATCTTATTGAAACCTTCTAGCATGGCATCAGCGCGAAAAAGTTCTGCATTTTTATTCTGCGCATTGATCTTTTTTGTACTGAATATCAGATCTCCTGCATCAAGAATGATCGGGCTAATACCCTGATCTCTGATCTCATTTATCTTTACGGACCTTCTAGACAGACCGCCTAGTGGGTTCTTTTTTCATCCACATGGATCAAGCTGGCCGTGCATACTTCCAGACAAGATCATTGTAAAATCACCCTGACCTGAGGCTTCCGTACAAGACCATGAACTCAATGCTATGATCAATAATAGTGTAATATGTTTTATGATCGATCTCATTTTTAAATTATCCACCACTTAATTTTACGTCATATCCTTTTTTTAACAATATCTTTTGAATGGTCTCTCGCTGGTTTCCCTGAATCAATATTTCATTATTTTTAACGGAACCACCGGTGCCACACTTCTTCTTTAATTCTTTTGTTATTTCCATTAGAGTATCTTTTTCTTCCATTAGGCCTTTAATTAATGTTACGACCTTACCACCTTTCTTTCTGTCAAGATGCAGACGTACTTTTTGCTCTGAAGCTCTTACACTGACTACATCAACACTTTCATCTAAATTAGTTAGTGTTTTATCGGTAGAATAAACAAGTTTTGAATTAGACATTATTAGTACAATGAACAAAGAAAATATAAAATTGTTCCCCGCTAAACGGCCGAAACATACTAATTTTTTGTTTCAATAACACAGGATCAATCCACCAAAGATGGCTTTAAATAGACCAAACCTTTTATACAACATTCTGAAATACACCATCCTTTCACTAGTGCTACCCTTAAGCGCTCAATCAGATGAATCATTGAATGCAAATATTTTTGAGACAGGGCTATACTCTAAAAATCTATATTTTGAGTGGAAACCATTAGATAAAGAATTAGATCTTTATTCTGCAAAGATCGCTGAGATCAATTTTCGATTTTCTGATATTGACCTCCAATATAAAGGAAATACCAATGAGAGGACTGCCAACATTCAATTTATAGGACCTAATTTTTCTTTGAAGCAATTGGGATTGAAATTCAATATCCATTCTGAGAATTGGGTAACAAAAGAGAAGATCGAACGATTGGAGAAAAGAGAGGCCATTCCAAAGGCCTCCATAGAGTCTATTGCAAATAGTGTAGACCTGTACATGGTAGATCATAATACTCTCCCCCGAACGGTCAATGAACTTGTAGTAAAACAATATCTAGATATGGACACACCTCCTCTCAATGATTATTCATGGAAATATGATCTTAAACTTCCAGAACAGATCATTGCCAAGCCAACCCAGATCAATGTGCAGCCCAGTACGCATGCGCTCTATTATGATTGGCAATCCAGGACATTCCAACTAAGTCCAGAAAAAGATTCACTCATTAATGTACCTATTGTTGACTGGGAATATATTTTTGAGATCCAGGATATTTCTCAGGTCTTTTCATCTAGCATTGATATAGATCTATCTAAAGATAATTCTGAGTTTGATCTAAAAATGAAAAGAGGTCAATTCAAAATAAGCAATACATCTTTTTCATCCACTCCAGGCAAGCAATATGAAGACCAGTCTAGTGTGTCATTACCAGAGCTGCTACTTGAGGCAAATGATCTAGTACTAAATGGGACCATATCAGATACACCTGTAATACATCGAGGAAAAGGAAAATTCAGGATACGGAATTTTGAGATAAAGATTCCGAAAGGTATCAAAGAAGAACCTGAAATTGAATCAATGCTTAAAACACTAGGCATATGGAATAACTCTCTGATGATCAGACTTATAGAGTTTGATATTAATTTGATAAATGAATTCACAGGTGATCTTCTATTCCGCTTTCAAACACCTTTCATGAAGATATCAGTCGATGGAGACTTTAGTCTTCGTCAGGGTAATTCAATTCCAGGTGTTGTATTACATAATGCTGAAGTAAGAATACATCCCATATCTTTAGGTATAAGAAAATGGCTGAGAGAATGGGAACAAAAGAATGGTAGAATGTTTACCCGCCAAGGTGCGACCATCGTGCTAAAGATCAATGGACCTATCGATGATCCTGTGATCCAGGGGTACTAACCTACACTAATAAGTATACTTTATTAGCCATTCATAGACATCTTGATTTTCGTATGTTTCTGTCCAGGAATCGTGTCCTACGCCCTCGTATATTGTCAATAGAACTCTTTTATTTTTTGGCTCCAAGGCTTCATAGATCGAGATAGAATTCTCAACCGGTATAACTTCATCTTTATCACCATGAAATAGCCATATAGGTAGACGCTCAAGCCTATCGATCTTTTCTAGATCAGCACCGCCACAGACCGGAACAATGGCTGAAAACAGATCCGGTTCTTCAATAGAAATGGCCAGAGTTCCTAGGCCACCCATACTAAGTCCTGTACCACATACCTGGTTGGAACGTACATTATATTTCCCCATGACATGTTTGACCAGTGATATCAATGATGATACATATTCTGGTCTATCCCAATATCCTTCTTTAGGGCATTGAGGAGCAATGGTTATAAAGGGGAATGTCTTCCCCTCACTTATAAGTTTGGGTATCCCATGAAATTTTACTAGCTCCAGATCACTGCCTCTTTCACCTGCACCATGTAAAAAAAGTACAAGCGGGTAATCTTTCTTCTTGATATCAATATCATCTGGAAGAAAGAGAATATAATCCAGATCTTTTTGTTCTTTACTGCCTGCTTTGTACGTATGGTGACTCTCGATCATTGATGCTCCTGCATAGGTCATATTTAAAATAATAACTAGACTAAAAAAGAAAACTCTCAATATTATAATTTGGCTGACCCTGAGAATAAATGGATAACGATCACACCAGATATGATCAATACCATCCCAAATATGCCTGGCAGATCCAATTCCTGCTTAAAAACTAATAGACCTACGATAGAAATAAGGACGATACCGAGTCCTGACCAAATTGCATAACTGATACCGATCGGTATATACTTTAGTACCATTGAAAGAAAATAAAAAGAAACAGAATAACCAATAAATGTTACGGTGCTTGGAATCAACTTTGTAAAACCATCAGATGCTTTCAGCATACTCGTTGCCAATACCTCAGAAAGAATTGCTATTAATAAATAAGCATATGCCATTACTTTAAAAGAACAAGCTTATGGGTCTTAATAAATTGGTCCGTTAATAGAGTGCAATAATAGACTCCAGCACTAACAGATCTTCCGTATGAATTTCTGCCATCCCATTTAATATTCTTTCTGCCTCTATCTTGGTTGCCATTAACAAGTGTGACCACTCTCCTACCCACTATATCAGATATATATATCTGAACCTTTACATTATATGGTATAGTATATGTTACTACAGTATAAGGATTAAAAGGGTTTGGATATGACCTTTCTATATTGAATGTCATTGGCTCTATTTCGCTCTGGATGTAGACATCTTCTCCGCAACTTGTGGTATCCTGATTACCCTCATATCCATCTATGCAGTATGGATATGGCGCACAAAAATTATTGTTGGTTATATTAAAGGCCGCGGGGTCATCCCATTGGAGCTGAAGGTCACATATTTCTTCTGATAGTTCACCTGAAAAATTATTATTCTGCATTCTGAGTCTCTCAAGGGACTGAAATCCACCTAAGTTTGGGGAAATAGATCCCGAGAATTGATTATTATTCAGATAAAGCTGTACAAGTTCTGTCAGTTCATAGAATTCATCAGGGAGAGAGCCCTCAAATTCATTTTGATGCATATATAGGCTATGAAGTTCTTCTAAATTTCCTATTTCTGGTGGTATCACTCCGGATAGATCATTATTAAAAACATTAAGATATTGTAGAGCATTCAGATTTCCTATCTCTGTAGGCAGGGCACCTGACAAAGAATTAGCATACAATCTTAATTCGGTCAGCATCGTTAGACCACCGATAGAAGCCGGGATCGAGCCCGTTAAATCATTAAAAGAAAGATCCAAATGACCCAGGCTGGTTAGATTGCCAATTTCATCAGGTATTGATCCGGATATCTGATTATTGGAAAGATCTAAAAATGTCAAATTAATAAAATTACCGATCACTGAAGGGATAGGCCCTTCCAACTCAGACTCAGACAGGTCCAACTCAACCACGCCTTCTGCATAATATAAACCACCCCATAATTCATAGACACCAGGACATTCAACAATATCCTGATACCCAACGTACTGAGATAGACAATCAGGATACGGTGGGCATAATTGATTACCATCTACATTGAAATTGTTTGGGTCGCTCCAATCAAGGTTTACATCGCAGATAGACCCAGGGATCTCCCCCGTCAATAAATTATTATGTAGATAAAGATAGTTTAAACTTTCAAGGCTGCCGAATTGTTCAGGGATGCTACCTGTCAATTGATTATCATGTGCAATAAATTCAGATAAATAAACAAGATCGCCTAACTCTGAGGGCAACTCTCCACTTAATTCATTTGAAAATAGAGATAGATCCACGAGTCCTGTCAAGTAACCTAGTTCTGGTGGTAAAGATCCAGTTAATTGATTCTCTGAAACATTGAGTGTCATTAGACTTGTTAAACTTCCTAATTCGCCTGGAATCGATCCGGAAAGCACATTATTGCTTAGATCTAGTCCCAAAAGGTTTGTCAAACTACCTAGCTCTTCCGGGATCTCCCCCTCTATCTGATTATAGGAAAGATCAAGAAACATGAGATTGGAAAGAA
>CAJVZI010000032.1 GCA_913020665.1 uncultured bacterium
TTCAATCAGGTTCAAATAAAATACTTAAGGCCATGAGAAGAAGATATGATAGAGATCTCTATGTAGATAGAATAAACAGTATCAAGTCGTTAAACTCTGATACATGTATTGGTGTAGATGTTATGGTAGGATTTCCAGGTGAGTCTGATGAAGATTTTTTAGAAACATATAACTTTTTAAATGAACTTGATATTTCTTATTTACATGTATTTACATATTCGGAAAGGCAAAACACATATGCCATTCAAATAAATGAGACAATTCCTAAACCAGTAAAAGCTGAACGAAGTAAAACACTGCATGCCCTTTCAAATAAAAAACGAAGACTCTTCTACGATCAATTTATATCCACTAAACGTGATGTTTTATTTGAGAATGTTAGGAATGGTAAACTATTAGGTCATACCGATAATTATATAAAAGTTGAAGTGGAAAAATATCAAAATAGAAGTAATCAGATCCACTCAATAAAGCTGACTGAGAATAGAGGTGATTTTGTAATGGGTATTTTTTAAATAATGTTATCTGTAATCGCTGGTCACAGAAGGCTCGATAATGATCCAGCTTGAAAGTATCTGCAAATCCTATCCCAATGGGACCCTATTTACAAATGTAAATATATACATAAAAAAAGGTATGAGGATTGGCCTAGTTGGCCAGAATGGGTCCGGTAAGACAACCTTACTGAGGCTTATGCTAGGTGAAGAAAGACAAGATTCTGGAAATATTCAAAAGGAAAAGAATATTGCAATCGGGTATCTGGAGCAAGAAATAATCTCAGGGACTGGACGGTCGATCATTGAAGAAGTGCTAGCATCTTACCCTGGTGCTATAGAAACAGAAAAGAAGATGGTTAGTTTGTCAAATGAAATTGAGAAGGATCCTGATAATACTACGTTGATAGATCGGTTAGGCGAAGCTCAAAATAAATATGAGGCCATGGGTGGGTGGACCCTGGAAAAAAATGCAAAAAAAATATTGGGCGGTCTTGGTTTTAAGGATGAACAATTTTCAGAGCCCATGGAGTCGTTTTCGGGTGGTTGGAGAATGCGAGTTGCCCTTGCCTCAATATTGTTACAAGAACCTGATATTATATTTCTAGATGAACCAACAAATCATCTGGACCTTGAGGCGACAATATGGCTAGAAGATTTTCTGACCGAATGGAAGGGTGCAATGTTGGTCATAAGTCATGATCGTGCTTTTTTAGATCGATCAGTAAATCATATAATAGATATAGACCTGAAGAGAGTTGCATTATATCATGGAAATTATACAGAGTTTAAAAATGAAAAGAAAACGAGAATAGAGCAGCAGAGAAGTGCATACAAGAATCAACAGAAGCATATAAAAGATACACAAAGATTTATTGAGCGTTTTCGCTATAAAAATACTAAAGCTACCCAAGTACAAAGTAGAGTTAAGAACCTTAATAAAATGGAGTTGATCGAAGAGCCAACTGATGATAGAAAAGTATTAAGCCTATTGATACCGCAACCAGAGAGATCACCATTAAAAGTAGCTAGTTGTATTAATGTGATGAAGTCCTATGGTGACAATAAAGTTTTCGAAGACCTTGACTTTAATGTGGAAAGAAGTGAAAAGATAGGACTTGTAGGTTATAATGGCGCAGGTAAGTCAACTTTATTGAAAATGCTTGCTGGTGTGGAAGAGGTTACAAGTGGGGATATTATATATGGAAGCGGTGTCAAGATAGGATACTATGCACAACATCAATTGGAGATACTAGAAAAAGAAGAAACGGTGTATGAGTCATTAAGTAAAATTTCTGTTGGTTGGGGGGAGACGAAGATCAGGTCTTATTTAGGAAGTTTTATGTTTTCGGGGGAAGATATTGAAAAATTTGTTAAGGTATTGTCTGGTGGGGAAAAGGCGAGACTGGCACTAGCCAGAATGTTAGTTTCGCCTTCACACTTGGTACTGCTAGATGAGCCGACAAATCATTTAGATATGATCAGTAGAAATATTGTGGAAAAAGCTTTGTCAAATTTTAGTGGTTCTATTGTTTGCATTTCTCATGATAGACATTTTTTGAATCAGGTAACAAATAAAACATGTGAAGTTGGAAATGGAGGAATAAAAATATATGATGGTAACTATGAATATTTTGAATGGAAGAAAAAAGAAGAAAAAGATCTTTTATTAAATAATGATAGAGTAGTAGAAAAAGCAGGGAAAAATAAAAATAGTTATGCAGAAAAAAAGAGGATAAGAAATAGATTAACTTGGATCAATAAAAGATCTAATGAAATTGATAAAGCTATAGAGGGTCTAAATAAAGAGATAAATGATCCTGAGAATAGTAGCGACCATTCGTTATTAAAAGAGAAATTAGACGATTTAGAATTACTTGAAGGTGAATATCTAGAATTGCTAGAAGAAAAAGAAACCTTATTAAAATAATTTTTATACAGTTTTATATATAATTATTAAATATATAGTCATAGTTAGATATCTTATGTAATTATTTATATTCAAATAATATTTTATAACATTGTAAATATAATATTATCATAAACACCATATGATTTAAAATATATTCACTGTGTATTTCTATATTTATAATAGTATATAATAAAAAATATATTAGGTAAAAATAAAGCTTTATCGACGATAGGTTGTATATAAATAAAATTTGTTAAGAAAATTATATCCTGTTTAAATGGCCTACATTTAATAATTACAAAACTAATAAATCATAAAATACAAAATATTTACAAAGAATAATTACAAGCTATAATGTTGGTGTATAAATACCTATTCTATTTAATTACAATGCTAAAATAAATCAAAACAGAATAAATAAAATACAATGTTGTAAAAGTAAAGAACTCTTGTAAACAACCCTCTCTTTAGAATAAATTTGGTCAATTACTTTTTCCGAGGTAATCAATGATGTGGAATCAATATATAAATTGGTCACCAGACCTTATCATGTCTCAAAGGTATGTTCGCCTTTGTTTATCTAATTCTAATCACACCTATACTTTATGATAGATTCACAGAAAGAAAGGATTCTGATCACCGATCCAAAGAAGATTCGGTTACTTAAAAAAGATTTTACAAAAAAGATCCTTTCCTCTTTTAGTGATAAACCTAAAACCGCATCGGATATCGCTAGAACCATTTCCTTCCCAAAAGAAAAAATTTATTACCACATCAAAAATCTGTTGAACCACGATATTCTTTTTATTGCAAATACCGAGATTATAAAAGGCATCGAGCAAAAACAATTTCTACCTACAGCTAAAGAATTTAAAATTGAAACTGAAAATCCAAAATCAGATGAAACACCAATACCATCAACTGAACCTTCTGACATAATAAATGAAACGGAAGAAAAAGTCGAAGGAAAAAATTATATAGATAATACAATAAGAAAAATAAATGAGCGTAGAAGAATTAATGAAAGACGAAATCTCGAAAGACGAAATTCATTAAATCGGAGAAATAAATCATCAAGCAAATATAATGGTGAAGAAAAAAGGAAATTATTAGAAAGAAGAAACCCGAATGATCAACGCATCAATTCAAAAAGAAGAGAACTCATAGATAGGCGTTTTACAAAAAAATCTACAAAAAATTCTGGGAACTCAAAGAAACCACATAAACGGGAAAACCTAAAAAAAGCTGAATCAATTAAATATAAAAACATTCTACTAGGTCTTAATGGAATAAAAGAAGCTATGACCTTTGTTCATACTGGTAATCATGTAACATTTTTATTAGGACAACTTCGCACTAATGGGTTTCAGATTGATAGAATAAATAATTACAGGCTTCCTCTAATTGTAAAAGACCATACTATCAATACTCTAACAGAATTAATAGTAAATATTTTTAACCAATTTGCAAATTCCAAAAATAAGAAAAAGATATACCTCGCCATTCATACTGATAATTATCAATACGAAATGACCTATGTTACAGCGAAAGGAAAAAATAATAAACTTTTTGAAATTGACCTCAAAAACACATTAGACAATTCTTACAAGATCAATAATGAAAATAGTATTGTTAACTATATAAAACATCCTGCCCATAAAAAGAACGCTACTGTTTGTTATTCAACAAAAAAACCTCAAATAGAAAAAGACTATAAATATTTAAAGAATGCTGGATTACAACCAAGATACAATACTTCTATTCCTCATATATTAAATAATATATACAGATACTATAATCTCGATCAAAATCAAGATTGTTCACTCCTTATATATATAGACAGGTTAAAAACACATACTGTTTTTACCATGGCAGATCAATTAATTGAATCTCGAGAATTCAATAAGGGCCTTTATTATTTCTCTGATACTCTTAAAGAACTTTCTATATCAAATAGCGGAGAAGAAGACGCGGAAAGCAATGCGATGCATTTTCTCTCTTATTATGGGATTGATGCTGACACAACGGATACAAATATTCAAGATGGTCTTCCATTTAAAAAGGCCCAATCCATTATTAATCATCTTTCGTTAAGCTTCATTGAAGATATAAAGGAAGCAATGCATTACTTTCAAAATGTTCTTATTCATGACGGTTACTCTGATGAGACCATTGATCAGATTTTCATTTGTGGTCCAGGAAGCCATATAAAGAACTTTGATAAGATCATGGCTGAATCTCTTAGCTTGCCTGTCAGTAATCTTTCTGATCATAATACAGCATATTTAAAACAAATTGAGAGCTCGAAAGGAACATTATTAAACTGGGGCAAGGGCAGTAAGCTATTTAAAAAACAAGAAAATACAGCTTCTCAATTAACCTCCATCAAACAGAGAATACATGACCATGAAAAGGCAATTGAATCTGCTAAGAGTCCTGAAAGTGCTAAATACAGACTTGCCCGACTAGAGATTGAAAAAGATTCTAAACTTAAATCATTAGAGGCAGCAAATCTTAAACTGATCAATGCATCAAAGGAATTCAAGGGACTAAAAGAAGAATATATAAATGCGCAAGATGTTCTTCGGTCTGATCTGGATTCTATTCTAGTTCAGCTTGATGATCAGAGCGAGATATTAGTTGATAGCTACAAAGAGCATGAGATCCTTAATAAACGGATCTCTGAGATTGAGTATGAATCTGACAAGACAAAACATAACAAAGATAAAGAAGAACAGGAAAAAAAAGGCAGATATGAGACTAAGATCAAATATGCTGCCAGATCTCGTGCAAAGCTATCAGAAGACAAAGACCGCCTAGAAGATGCGATAGATGATCTTGAGTCTAAGATCATAAAATTAGAAGAATCTGTTCAGAATATAAATATCAAACTCGATAATGGGCAGGATGAGATATCTATATTTGAATATCTTAATGATTCTATTCAAAATACTGCAAATGCATTTAAGCGTTCTTTTATTGAACACCTTAGATCTGTAGAGCATTTGTCCAAAGATGATCTTAATACTTTACAGCAATCAGGTTATTTATTGACACAGAATTCCAAACGTATAGATGAAATAAACGAATCCTTCAAAGCAATCGTATCCGGAGATATAGATATAATAACAAACCAGACAATAGATGGTAATGATGGAGTGGAAATAAGAGAGAAATTGTTGAAGATCTTACAGCTAGTGTTAGATGCGCCAGATAAATTGATTCATTTAAAGAATCTAACAGGATCAATTATCACAATCAATGAATCCCAGGATGATTTACAAAATAAAGATCAAAAGATCAAAGCTCGAATCAGAAAATCAAAAAGAACTTATCGCGATAACAAAAAAGAACTAACAATTCTGAAAAAAGAAATAGACCTGAACGAAAAAGATCTTAATAAAAAGGAAGAAAGACGACTGGAAAATCTAGAGATCTTACAATATGTACGAGAAACGATTGAAATGATCCAAGACCTAGAACACCATACACTGCTTTTAAAAGAACTAAGGCCTCAGAAAAAAATTATTACAGAAGAATTAAGAGATGTTACAGAAAAAATGGGTCTACTTAATGGGTTAATAGAAACATATGATCATGAATATGGAGAACTTGAGATACAGAGTACGGAATTGAACCATTCTTTTGAGGGACAAATGAATCAACTAAAGAATGAGATTGAAAAACTTGGACAAGAAGAGTTAGAACTAAACCGATTGATAGATAATAATATAGAAAAAGGGGACTTAGCTGATCAAAATATTTCCAATGCTATAACCTATATAGATCAATTAGAAAAGCAGTGCATTTCCAAGAAAAAAGAACTGGAAGAACTAAACAGAGAAAAGATACCAATACTGGAATCAGCTGAAGAACATAAGAAAAAGTTAACGAAAGAATATGAAAATAAATTAAAAGTCTTATCGCAAGAAAAACAATTAAAGATATCAGAGGCTGAGAAAACAAAGACCATCACCATTAGTAGTTTTTTCAAAAAGGAAAAGATCGCGTTGAATAAAAGATCCGTGTTGTTAAAAAAGGAACTTGCAAAAGCAAATAAGATAAGAGAAAAAGCAGTCTTAGAACGAGACAAGACAAGATCATCACTTACCAATATGAAAAAGAAAAAAATGCCTCAAATAACTGCTATTATGAAACAGATCGATGGCTGGGAAAGATCTTTAAGGCAGGGTCGAAGGATTCAGGATAGACTAGAATCATTAGAAAGGAAAAAATCAGAATGGGATAGGCTATTGGCTATAGAGACCCAAGAAAAAGAAGAGCAGGTCAATGCATTACGCGACTCTATCGAAAGGAAAAGAACTAACTCATATAAATTATTTATAAAAGATGGCCTTAATCGATTTCATAATGATGGCGATCCAGATGAGATCGCAGGTAGAATGTCTGAAGAAAGCATTGCATTAGATGAGCAAGAAATTAAAAAAATAGAACAATCTTTTGGTCGCTTTATAAAACGATATGACGCTTTTATGATACGTTACAGGAAGAACCACAGGGACATTATGAAAAAGCTAAAGCCATATGGTGGGCGAAGAAATATCATACTTAAGAAGATTCGGAATGGTAAAGAGAAAGTTGAAAAATTAGAGTCTATGATCGAAAATTGGGTTAACAAATTGGATGAGAAAAATGAATCCCTTATTGCAAAAGAAAAAGAATATAATGAGTTAAAAAAAGAAACAAATACCAAACTAGCAGAAATAGAATCTGAATTACAAAGAGCGCCTGAAAAAGAACAAAGAGCTCGTTCAGATATTGATAGCCGGACAGAAAGAAAACTTCTTTTGATATCTGATAAAGAAGAAAATTTAAAAAGTGACATGGAAGAGGAACTACTCTCTATAGATGATGAGTTAAGCAATCATCCTGTGGTATTGAAGATCAATGAATCAGAAGAAAAAATGTTATCATTTTTCTCAGAGATTGAAGAAACTAAAGAGCAAGTGACCTCTCTCGAAAAGGAAATACAAAAACTATCAAAGGACCGTTCCTTGTCAGAGTCTAGACTTGAGAAAGCTTTCAAAAAACATGATAAAGCGCAGCAATCTATTGAAGTAAAAGAGACACAATTCAAAGAAGAAAAAAATTCTCTTAAAGATAAGATGGATGTCAATAGAAAGGACTTTTCTAGTGTCCAACAACAACTGCTTATTCTAGACCAACAAAAAGATGAAATACTGGCCCGATTAGAGAACGTAGAAAAAGATCTTAACACATCAAATAATTTGGTAAGAGATCTAAAGAAGAAGATCTTGGTCTCTAACCAGATTCCAAAATCGGTGGATAATTCGAAAAAGAGTTCAATCAGTTCTAAGAAAAAAGCAAATAGAAAAGAACAACTCCGCTATCTAGATCAAATGGAAAAAGACCTTAGAATCAATATAGACCGTCTAGACTTACTGATCAAAGAATCAAATATATTAATTGATAATATGAGGAATGAAGAGTCTGGCCTAGAAAGTTCGATCAGCTTGATAGAAAATGATCTTGAATATTTTAACACAGATATTTCAAGACTAGAAACTCTTATGAAAAATAATGAAGAGCATCTCAAGAAGATATCCAAAGATCATAGGAATGCACTGAATGGAATATCAAACATAAAAGAGTTATATCCGAAGTGTAAGATCATGTTAAATGAAAGAATAGCAAATCTCTATACGCTGGTTGAGCTAAAGACAAAAGATAGAGATGAGATTGATATCGCACTTGACGAGATCAAAACTGAACTAAAAGACAAAAGAGTTGAAACTGCAATGCTTGGTCAACAACTTTCTAAAATCAATGATGAAATGAAAGAAGCCCTAGAAAATTCATTCTATGAACAAGAATCTGAAGATCAAGAATGGAAATGGGAAATAGCGGAACATAAAATGCAAAGCTATATGGATCTAGCACAGCTGAAGATAAATGCTAAAGACCTTTTTGATGAAATTGTAAAGATAGAAAAAAGAATAGCACAATTAAAGACCAAAGAGTCATCTATAAAAAATGTGATATCTGAGAACGAGAAGATCAGTCACAAAAAATTAAAGAAAATGGAAGATACCTGCACACGACTAGAGCTTCGCATCATAAAAGAAAAAAATGAACTTGAGGGGATTGAAAATGAGGTTCAACAGCTTAAAGGTCTCGCATTCAACTATGGAGACAGGATAGAGGTACTTGAGAAAGAATTAGCAGAGTTTAAAGAAAAAGAAATTGAGTATGAACTGATCCTTAAAGATCTGGATCGTTCTATAGAATCGGTTCAGGAAAGAGCAGATAAGATTATAAGGAGTAAGGGATCTATTAAGGAAAACTCTATAGAACTTGATTATATGGCAAACCTCGGTCTTCTGATGGATCCACATTCAAGACTTAACATTCTACCTGATGAACATAGAAAGGAATTCAGTTACTATAGATCTAATCAAATCCTTCAGAATAGTGTACTAGCCCTTTTAATGACTTTCTCTCTAAGTGCTTTTTTTCAGCGTACTAGTATAAAACCATTAAAAGACCAGTTACCTATTAAACAATCTGAACTGAGCTTGCTTAGTATGCGCCAAGATATGAAAAATGTTGTAGAAAGTAGAAATAAAGTTGCTAACACCTTTGGGCAACTGATAAATGATGATAAAAACATCTCTGATGATATGGTATCATTATTAAAACATCTAAGTAAAACGTTACCCGTAAACTTTCTTGTTACTAATGTAACTCTAGATAAACAGGCATCTAGTTCAATATCTACACCTGATATAACAGAATTCTATGACTTATTGATCACGGTTGATGGGTTTTATGATAATGATATAGAAAAAGCCTCACTATATGCTGAAAAACTTCGTAAGTCATTTATTGCTCAAGGTCATTTTAAAAATGTAGAGATCAGTAAAGGAAAGGTCCTGAAAAGATCTAGAACCGGTTTCAAAATAACAATTCTGCTCTAAATGAAAATGAATCAAAAAACAAAATATTTCTTCCAATTAGCTTTGATCACTTTGCTCCTTATTATATACATATACGATGCAAGAGCTGTCAGGAGTGATATAGAAAAATTCGAAACGGCTATTTCAGATATAGATCTTCAGTTAGAAGCAGGAGCAGAAGTTGTAAATGATATGAACAAGATCAGACAAGATTTTATTAAAAATAAAAAGATATTACGGTCTTACCAGATATCTGGAAGTGCATTAATGAAAGAGATAAAAGATCTAAACATTTTAGCAGATGAAATGGATATTGTTCTCAATGATTTGGAGATAGACCCTAGAAATACATTCCCCAATATTGATCAAAGTAGAGGAAGTGACCAGATCGAACTTGAGAGGCAATCATTAAGTTTTATGTTGTCCGGGCATTTTTTAGATATTGGGAATTTTATTGATGTTGTAAGAGATAATTCCCCATCACTTAGGATGCAATACTGTTCAATCCAATTAGATAGTTTGGATCCAAAAGGCGTGATCGCAAAATTAGAATATTTGACATATGGTGGACCAGAATGAGATTCAGAGAAAAAATGATACTCATTATCATGGGATTATTGATCCTAGCAGTATTCCTAGAGGCATTGCCAACCATATACCCAGAATTTGATGGTCGTATTAATAATGAAATTGAACCAAATGCAAATGATCAGACTAAAGTTGTCGGACAGCCTCAATTCCCTATCTCTCTTTCGGCCAATGGCTGGGGTAAGGATATTTTTCATGATAGGAGCAATATCTACAATAGTTGGTTCAAGCTAACAGGCATTACTGAATTTGAAAATGGATATAAAGCGATCGTGAATGGTGAAATAGTGCATAAAATGAATCGTGTTAGAGGTTTCACAGTGACAAGTATCACTGAGACCGAGGTGGTATTACAAAGGAATGAATACCGCGTAACCCTTAAAATGGAAAAATAAATGAAATACTTATCAAAAATCCAAAAGGTATCATATTATTATTTTCTTTTATCTCTGTGCATGGTTCAGGGCCAGGGATTGAAGTATAATCTTTTCCCACCAACACCTGTTCTAAATGATATATATATTACAGATCAAGAAGAGTCTTATACACTTGTTCTAGAATTTAGTGGTGCCAATTTTGATTATCTCACAAATGAGAATTTTGCACCTCCTAGCCTTACATTATTATTTAAAAATGTGAAATGGGGAAAAGGAAACTTTACAAAAAAATGTGACCAAAACCCCTTATACCAATACTCCTTAAGTGTCCCTAGAAATGTGAATCAAAAAGAAATGGAAGAGAGGGTCACGCTAAAGCTAGACTTTACTCGGGTTCCAGAATACAGTGTTAAACTTGAACCAGCCAAAGGAAGAAAGAAAAAACACTCTCTTAAGATCAGTTGGAATAAGAATAATGTAAAAAATAATCAGCAAAAATATGCATCCGTAACAAGGAGGCTTCCTCCATCAAGAGTAAGTCTGAGTTTTCAAGATGCGAAATTGGTCAATGTTGTACGAATGCTAGTTTCTCAAGATAATCTAAACCTAATTATGGGTGAAGATGTTGCTGGAAGAGTTACTGTTAGTTTAGATGATGTTTCTCTGGAAACTGCCTTGGATGCCATTCTTCATGTCAATAATTATGAGTGGTTTATACAGGACAACATTATCATTGTCCAGCCAATGACTGATAAAAAGGTCATGCCTGGTGAATTACTCACAAGAATGTTCAGACTGAACTATATATCAGGAGCGATCGCATCTGAAGCTGTCCAGGAGGTTTTGACAGTAAGAGGAAAAATAAGGGCTCTTTCATCAACAGCATCCACCAATCTCGAACCAGGTGAAAAAGATATACTTTTAGTTACTGATCTGCCAAACAACTTTTCTCTTATAGAGGGAGTGGTAAAGTCCCTTGATGTCAAAAGCGCACAGATAAATATAGCTGTTAAATTTGTTGAGACCGCATTAAAGCATGATGAAGTTATTGGAATTAACTGGGACATGAGAGAGCAGATGAGTATCGTTGGTAGGCTAGATGCCGATACTGCGTCAACATTTGACCTTGGTTATTTAACGATCGGTGATCAGACAATGAATTTTGCTACACTGAGTCGACCGGTTGTATCTGCTATTCTTTCACTTTTAGCGAACGATGGAAGCACAAGGTTACTTCAAGAGCCTCAGGTCACAACTACAAACAACTCCCCAGCAAACATTGTAGTAGGAACTACTATACCAGTATTGGTACCACAAGGTGAGGGAAGTGTTTTTGGTACCAATCCATATACATATGAAGATCAGCATGTAAATATTTCTCTTGAAGTATTACCCAGGGTAAACGAAGACAAAGTGATCAGCATGAAGATCGATGCAATCGTCCAAGATATCATTGGATTTATTGGTAAAGATCAGCGCCCTATGATATCAACAAGGTCAACAAATACAAATGTAAGGGTGAATAATGGAGAAACTTTATTGATCGGAGGATTGATATTTGATACTGCAGATGAGATGAATAATAAGGTTCCTCTTTTGGGTGATATCCCGATCATAAAAAGATTATTTAATTATAGCAGCAAAGCCAAAGAACAAAGAGAGTTATTAATATTTATAACACCCACGGTTGTTTTAGGTGATGCCTAAGAGGATATATCTATGAATAATAATTTTAGAATAAAACATAGCAAGATATCGACCATTATACCATTGTTGTTTGCCACTTTTTCTTTGACAGATATTCAAGCACAAACCGATATGTTCATTTTTGGGAGCAGTCGACCAGTTGCAGAAGCTGGTAGAGATATAAAGACCTTGTCAAAAGGGTCTATCTTCTTGGATGGTTCTCGATCATATATCGGTGATGGGTCAAAAATAAAATATCAATGGCTTTTTGCTCCAGGTTTGGCTTTAGAGAGTGATAATGATTTTCGATCAGAAATATCTTCAGAAACATATGGAGGAAAATTCCTTAAAAGTGTTTCAACATATAAACCGGTTTTAGATGTAAAGCTTGCGGAAAACGCTCCAGGAACCAAATTGGAGGTCATATTAAGGATTAAAGATCGTATTGGATTTGAAGACACGGACACATTGGTTGTAGAATATTATGATCCTTCAAAACCACCTGAAATAGTTGCAGACACATTATCAATAGTTCAAGATACATTAGCCTTTGGTTTAAATCAAATTGATACATCTATTAATGATGAAATACCCCCCAGACTACTAATTCAAGAACTAGTTGATAAGAGGATATCAGATGTTGATGCTCAAATTATTAATAGTATGATCAAAGACCAGATCCGGTCATTAGGTTTTGATTATATAATACTGTTAACTAAAGATCTAAATAAAAGAGAAAGACCTAAAAATTATAAAGTAGATTGTAAAACAGAACTTTGTGTTTCAAAAAATGGTCAGTTAATCAATGCTCAATATGCATTAACATGGGATTTTGCTGATGCAGAAGACCTCTTATCAATGCGTGCTTTTAAAACTCAAAATTACAGCGAGACCTTTAATAATGCTTTAATAGAAGATCCATATTCAATAATGAATACGGATGGCGTTTATGGACTAGAATCAGAAATAAGACAAGCGGTCTCGAATGTTATGGGGTCTAAGATATTTAAAAAGGATATCTCTACATTAGATCGAATAATAATGAAAAACGGCCGATGGATCTCATTAGGTAAATATCCATTTATTATTGGCGCGGCATATCTATTTATGGATGCAGCATTCTCAAAAGACCCAGTAGAACCAGAACCAGAACAGCCACCGGGTTTCCCCCATGAACCGTAAAAATTTTATTCAAATTAAAATCAATGTGCACATGTACAACAGGAGATCAATATGAAGAAATTCATTCTTATCCTAATGCTATTAATCACTACTGTCTATTCCCAGAATAGGTCGAAACAAAAGACAAAACAGGTTAATTCATCTATTGCAGTAGCGAATAACATCAAACAAGCAACAACTAGTTCTGTACCTAGACGTATATCTTATCAGGGCCTTATCACAAAAACGGATGGGAGTCCGACTGATGATGGAAGCTATGAGATATTATTCAAGGTTTATGATACAGCTGATGGCGGGAGTCCGATTTGGACAGAAAACCAGGAGGTTACAGTTAATAATGGTATCATCAGTACGGTACTTGGGAATACAAATCCTTTCACGACCATACCTGAAGAAGCATATCTTGAGATAACGGTGGATGGGTCTACTCTATCTCCAAGGCAAGTTCTTACATCTGTTTTCTATTCCGTGCTATCAGATACTGCAGCTTATGCAAGAACTGCAGATTATGATGACCTTATTGATCTACCAGATTTAGATGTATATGTATTGAAAGACTCTCTGGATAGTTATACAACGAGTTCAGATCTATTCGACACCCTTTCAACGTATCAACCAATTGATTCTAATCTAACAGACCTAGTCGAGGACGGCATCCTTTCAGCTAGCAAGGTAGAATTTGGGATCACATCTGGTGGGACAGCAGGACAGTCTTGGATATCAGATGGAGATGGCTCTGGTGAGTGGGGCATTCCTACCGCAATAGCGGCTGATGACATCATTGTAGGCGATACCACAATAGTTTTACAAACAACAAATAGCGCGATAAATATTACGCCAGGAGATGGCTACCCAGTTATGATCGATAGTACGATCACTATTGATGATGGTGTAATTGGCATAATAGATGATAGTGACCTCATTTCTTTATCTGAAGATACTGTTACCATAAGAGGAACTATTTCTGCCATTTCAGTCACTGGGAATGCCGTATTGGATGAGGATGATATGGCTTCAGATTCTGACACTCATCTTGCAACCCAACAATCAATTAAAGCATATATCGATACCAAACAAGACGCAGATGAAAATCTTGAGACCATAGCAAGCTTGGAACAGTCAGATGGTGCTTTTATTGTATCAGATGGAACAGAATGGACCGTTGAAAGTGATTCAATTGCAAGGTCTAGTTTGGGTTTAGGAAGTATCTCAACTCAAGATATAGATAATATCAATATTGATGGAGGAGCCATTGATGGCACTGCAATTGGTTCAGTTACACCTGAGGCGGGAAGTTTTACAACAATGTCAGCAAATACTAGAGCCTATGTGGGTACTATGTTGATCCAGAGTGGGAGTATCACTGATGATGGCGATGTCATATCTTTTGGTAGTGAGAACCTTACAACGACAGGCACTATTAGTACAGGCACAGGTCTTATTCCAAATGCGGCTGACGGAGCTTCCATTGGAACTAGTTCAGCAGAATTTTCAGATGTTTTTCTTTCTGATGGCGCAGTTGTCAATCTCGGGGATGATCAGGATGTGACGCTAACTCATGTCCCGGATGACGGTTTAAAATTAAACGGAACAAGTCAACTCCAGTTTGGAGATTCAGGAACACAGATATCTCAAAGTGCAGATGGGATACTTGACCTGGTATCTGATAACGTTGTTGAGATTAATGGAACAACGATCGATATAAATGGTGACACGGAGATTACAGGGAACACTACTTTAGATAATGCTACGATCGATTATGTAAAGATCGATGGTCCATACATAGGACATATAGATGACACAGATCTTGTTACTTTATCAAATGGTTTAGCCACAGTAGATGGAGAGGTATCCGTAACGACACTTGATATAGGGGGGACTGATGTCACTTCAACAGCATCAGAGCTAAATATATTAGATGGTGTGACAGCTACTGCAACTGAGCTTAATTACAATGATGTCACCACTTTGGGTATATCAGAACCATCAAAAGTTGTTACGGTAGATGCAAATGGGGACCTTATTGTCCCAGATAGTGATAAGTATATGTTTGGAACTAGCTCAGATATGGAAGTATATCATGATGGTAGCAACTCTTTTATAGCCAACAAGACAGGAGCTTTAAATGTAGCAACCGAGACGAATGGAATTGCAGTGAATATTGGTCATGGCACATCTGAGGTAACGGTTGGTGACAACCTTACAGTAGCCGGAGATGCTGCAGTAACTGGTAATGCTACGATCACAGGGTCAATTACAGCAAACTCATTTAGTGGAGATGGTTCTAGTATAACTGGTGTCCAAGCGACTTCAATAGGAATTCTTTCTGGAACCTCACCTATAGTTATTGAAGGGAATTCACCTGATGATTTCGAGACCACTCTTACAGTTGAAGAGCCAACGAATGATCGCACTATTACTTTCCCAAATAGCACTGGGACTGTGATCACCACAGCAAACGATTCTGATATAGATCAGCTAGGTACGATCACTAGCGGTGTGTGGAATGGTACGTCTATTGCAGATGCATATATTCCAGACGACATCACACTATCAGGTGCCGCTATAGATAATTCAGTTATTGGAGGGACGACCCCTGCAGCTGCTACCGCTACAGTTTTAACAGCGAATACAGGAATTGTTCCAGACGAGTCTGATGGTGCCTATCTTGGAACAAGTTCTGCACAATTTTCAGATGTTTATCTTGCGGATGGCGCAGTGATCAATCTGGGTGATGAGCAGGATGTAACGTTAACTCATGTAGAAGATACAGGTGTAAAGCTAAGTGGCTCAAACCAACTTCAGTTTGGAGATTCAGGGACACAAATATCCCAAAGCGCGGATGGAGTGTTAGATCTGGTATCAGATAATGAAGTAGAGATCAATGGAACAACGATCGATATAAATGGTAATGTAGAACTAGAGAATGCAACAATTGATTATGTAAAGATCGATGGCACTTACATTGGTCACGCAGACGATACAGATCTAATGACCTTGGCAAATGGAACTCTCACGGTTTCTGGGACACTTGCAGCAACAACATTAACAGGGGATGGTTCAAATTTAACCGGTATATCTGCATCCTCGATCATGGCAGATGATATTAGTCAGGGTAATGCAGCAGTGACAATAGGGACGTCTTCAGGTGCGATAAATATCAATCCGGCAGCTGGTTCACCGATTCTTTTAGATAACACGATCAATGTTGATGGTAGTTTAATCGGCCATGCAGATGATACAGACCTCATGACGTTAGCAAATGGAAGTGTGACCTTTACGGGTTCTACTGTGATCCCAACAGCGGATGTGAATGGGGGTGCGATCGATGCAGTCACACTAGGGACCAACAGTGCGGTGACCCAGGCGGTCATCGATAATGTGAATATCAATGGGGCAGAGATTGGTCATACTTCTGATACAGACCTTATGACCCTTGCAGATGGTAGTGTGACCTTCACCGGTTCTACAGTAATAGGTACCGTGGATGTGAATGGGGGTGCGATTGATGCGGTTACATTAGGGACCAACAGTGCGGTGACCCAAGCGGTCATCGATAATGTGAATATCAATGGATCTACTATAGGGCATACGGATGACACGGATCTATTGACCTTGGCGAATGGCGTTGCTACTGTTGCGGGTGAGGTGTCACTCACAACATTAGATATAGGAGGAACAGATGTTACTGCTACGGCAGCAGAGTTAAATAAATTAGATGGTGTCACAGCCACAACTGCTGAATTGAACTATATGGATGTGACCACTTTGGGTACATCAGAAGCTTCAAAGGTAGTCACGGTGGATGCAAATGGCGATCTGCTTGTACCAGATAGTGATAAATATAAGTTTGGAACCGGGTCAGATATGCAGCTTTACCATGACGGGACAAACTCATTCATTACGAATGCTACGGGTACAATGAAGGTAGCAACAGAAACCTCTGGTATTGCAGTGACGATTGGTCATTCTACATCAGAGACCACAGTTGGTGATAATCTTACAGTAGGTGGCGATGCTGCGGTAACAGGCGATGTTACCATTACTGGTAATGATATCACATTTGGAAATGGTGAGACAATTTCCAATGCCACAGATGGAGATTTTCTGTTTACTACAGGAACGCAAACAGGTGCATTGACGGTGAAGAATTCTAATACAACGGATGGTATTGCTTCATTAGAGCTTGTATCTGATAATT
>CAJVZI010000033.1 GCA_913020665.1 uncultured bacterium
GACTTATGGAAGGACTCTATGGAGTTGGAGCTCTATTTTCAACCATCTTTGTTGGGTACATGGCTACCAAGCTTGGGCGTGGGTATTCTCTCACTGTATGCTACCTCATAGCAGGAATAATGTGTTTTATTGTACCACTAATGCCCTCTATATATTTTGCTGCTGGTGCTTTCTTTTTTATGGGATTAAAGAATAACTCTGCAAGAATCATTGTACGAACAATATTTATGGAAAATATTCCAAATTTGCTTATGGGTAGAGTACAGACCATTTTTGGGGTCTATACAAGGCTAATGGTTGTATTGAGTACTCTTTTATCAGGATGGATCATTGAAAACCAGAGCATTATTAAAGCTGTTAATTTCACTACACTACATTTTCTTTTTGCCTTAATGGGAACAATTATTGTTATTTATGCTTGGCAAAGGTCAAATAATATTTTTACGGAGAACCTTTCATAATGCCTGAATTACCAGAAGTCCAAACTGTTATAAACCACATTAAAGATGACCTGATGGGTGAAAAAATAAAATCGATAATTCCTCTCTGGACTAAAGTGTTGCATAATTTTACTCCAAATGACATATACCAGAAGCTTGAGAAAAAAACAGTTGTTGATGTCATTAGAAGAGCAAAATTCATTATCCTTCAATTTCACACTGGAATAATAGCTATTCACCTTAGGATGACAGGTAAGCTTTATTTCCACCTTAAAAATGACTATCCGAAACATTGTACAGCATATATTGAGTTTGAAAGTGGTAAAAAATTGATCTTCGAAGATGTAAGAAAATTTGGGAGGTTCTATCTATATAATAATCTAGACCATATTAATCATCGCCATGGACCCGAGCCATTAGATAGTTCTTTTACAGTCAAAATATTTCAAGGTATGCTTTTGAGAAGAAGAAGAAATATAAAAGCCCTATTATTAGACCAATCATTTTTAGCTGGCCTTGGCAACATTTATGTTGATGAAAGTTTATGGAAAAGCAAAATACATTCAAATTCAATTTCAAATGCTATCCCTAAAAAGAGGAGTGAGGCACTATTCCATAATATTAGAAATACTCTTGAAGAAGCAATAGTCAAAAAGGGAACAACCATTATTGATTTTTCAGTTAATGGAGAGTCGGGGAAATATGCGAAAATGTTACAAGTATTTGGCAGAGATGGCCTGGAATGTTTTAAATGCGGGACCTTGATCATTAAAAATAAAGTTGCTGGACGAGGCACTTATACATGCCAAAAGTGTCAAAAAGTATATACATAGTTTTAATTTTTTAGTAAATGCAAGAAACAATTGAAATATTACAGAAAGAATGGAGCTTCCTAAATGATGGGATTCAAAGTGCTGGGCACCATTACCATTCATTTATTTTTTCCACAATTAGAAATAATGCCCCAGAATTAAGAACTGTGATCTTGCGTTCCGTAGACGAAAACAGTTCATCTATACACTTTCACTCAGACATAAGAAGCAAAAAGATTGTTGATATAGAAAAAAACAATTCGGTTGGTGCTCTTTTCTATGATAGTAGTAGACGTATACAACTTCGAATTCAAGGCTTAGCCTCTGTTGAATCAAATAATGACAAGACCAAAAAAGTTTGGCAATCAATGAGGAATGAAAGTAAGCTATGTTACATGGGGCCATTCGCACCATCATCAACCATGAAATCTTTTTTACCAAATCTGCCACATAATCCCTTAAATAAGATAAATCAAAATGATGACAAACTAGGATACTCTCGATTTTGTAGGGTGAAAATAGTTATTAAAACTATAGATTGGTTGCAACTTCACCATAAAGGGCACAAAAGGTTATTGTTCAAATTTGAAGATAAAGTAAGATCAAAATGGATAGCCTCATGAAACGTCATAATCTATTAAAAACTATTTTATTTTCACTTATTCTCATGTTTTCAAACTCGTGTTATAGGCTATATACCGGTTCTTATTCACAACCTAATTTTTCTCCAAATGAACAACCAAACAATCTTGGGGAAAAAGTAGAGATCTGGGAAGATGCACAAAGAACGTCAGGCAAGAGCGGCGAGTTTGAATGGTGGTACTTTGATGCCAAATTAGAAGACGGGTCATTATTTGTATGTTATTTTTGGAAAGTACACCACTTGGTAGATCAATATTTTATCGGAATGAACTATAATGCCAAGAACGGGGATGAAATATTTTTACTAAAGTATTTCAGCGAAAGCCAAGTCTCTTTTTCAACTGAAAGTTGCAATGTGATTATGGGGGATAATTATTTTAGAGGTGATCTTAATGATTATGAAATTTTTCTTTCACCAGATGACTTTGATGGTTTTAGTATACGCCTAAACTTGTCATCTAGGTTGAAACCTTACAGACCTCAAGATGGAATCATAAAAGCTGGTGACGATTATTTTGCCTGGTTAGCAGCTGTACCTGATGGGGAAGTAAGTGGGAATATAAAAATTAATGAATCTGTGACGAGCATCAAAGGTGATGGTTACCACGATCACAATTGGGGGAATACACCACTTCAAAAACTTTTTGATGGTTGGGTCTGGTTCAGAGGTAAGGCAGGACCCTATACTATTATCGCATCGGAGCTCTTCACATCGGACAAGAGAGGTGGTTTTGATATTCCAATTCTTTATGTTGCAAATAAAGAAGGCGTCATCATAAATCAATTTGGAAATGATGGTGCATTCACTAAGTATTCAAATAGAATAAATAACCTATATAATATCAAAAACGAACCATTCTTTTCAAATTTTGATCTGATGACAGAAAGTGGGGAAAAAGTTAGCATATCAGGACAAAATGTAATTGATAATACAAATCTATTTAGCCGTATGAAGTTATTAAAACCACTAGCATGGGTTTTAAAACAATCTGCAAAACAAATTTTGATCGACCCTCATTACACAAGATTTGATAGCGAACTTGAAATTCAATTAGATAGCTTAACAAAAAAAGGTTATGGAGTTCTTGAGATAATGGATCTTAAATGAAAATGGATGATTTTATTCATTTTGATAATGTTTCAAAATACTTTGGTGATAATGCAGCATTAGAAAAGGTCTGTTTTAAAATCAAAAAAAATTCAATTGTAGGCCTACTAGGACCCAATGGGAGTGGTAAATCAACATTAATGAGAATTCTATCCGGATTGATTATTTCTTGGGATGGTGATATATATTTAGAGGGCGATTCAATAAGGGGAAGTAATACTATGTTAAAAAGGTCAGGATTTTTAATTGAAGACCCCAGTTTTTATGAATACCTCACAGCCCAGCAAAATCTAACAATGTTTTCACGCCTAACAAATACAGACCCAGTAGAAATAAAAAAGGTTTTAAAAAAAGTCGATCTACTGAATGAAAAAGATAAAAAAGTAAGCGAATATTCTTATGGGATGAAGCAAAGACTTGGGATTGCACAAGCGATTCTACATGATCCAGATATCTTATTTTTCGATGAGCCAAATAATGGATTAGACCCCAATGGGATTTCGACGATGAATCAAACAATGGATAACCTTAATAAAGAAGGCAAAACAATCTTTATTAGTACACATATACTAGAACATGTTAAAGAACTTTGTACCCATGTAATTGTTTTAAGAGATGGAAAATTAGTTTTAGATGAATCGATGGAAGATCTTATCAAAAATGAAGATAGATATATTATTAAACTGAATAACACCCAGATAGCTATAGATAAACTCAAATTGCATTCGGCTATAAAAGTGGTTGACTCAAATGAAAAAAAAATCATTGTGAAATCCACCCTAAGTATTCATGATATTATATCTATTATTCCATTAGAGTCCGAGATAAATAGTATTTCAAGAGACCCCAATATTTCCAGACTTTTCAGATGATAAATCATCTCATAATCAATGAATTTCTTAAGATAATCTTCCGAAAAAGGACATATATAGGGTTTTTATTAATAATTGTCCTCATTCCTTTTATTGTTTGGGCTATAGATGATGGAGGGACTGCACTTGAAAAAGCTATTTACGGTCAATTATCTGATTCTTTCTTTTTTGTCGGGTCACTTTTAAATGGCTTCCTCGCTTCCTATTTAATTTTAGCAGTTCTTATAAACCATATGCCTTTTTTATCAACTATTGTGGCAGCAGATATCTTTTCGTCGGAGTACTCTAAATCCACTTTTAGATTTTATTTAACAAGGCCAGTATCAAGAGGAGCAGTACTTCTAAGTAAAATAGTAATTGTAATTTGTTACACTACTATACTTTTAGGTTTCTTTTTTGGTTATTCACTTCTAGTAAGTATACTCTGGTTAGGGACTGGAGAACTTGCTGTATTTGATAAAGGTATACTCTTCCTAGCTGAGGATGAAATTTTTTATAGATTTACAATTGCTTTCTTAGCATCTAATTTTGTCATGACTACCATATCCTGTTTATGCCTGTTTATATCTACTGTATCGAGAAATAGTGTTACTCCAATAATCATTACTATTAGCATTGTTTTCATAGGAACGGCGATATCACTTATTCCAATAGATTTTTTTGATAGTATTAATCCATATTTGTTTACGGGGTATATAAATTCATTTTTAGTTGCTTTTAATGAGCCTATACCATGGGATCATATTCGCAATCTAATGACCATTTGTATATTGTGGTCTGCATTATTTCTTTCACTATCCTTCTACTTTTTTATTAATGGAGATATCATAGACTAATGAAAATAAGAACAGGTTTTTATACGATATTTTTATCTACTACAATTATGGCATCTCCAGATTTAATTCGTAGAGTCATTGAGAAAACAAGCTACGAATTTGAAAAAGTAAGGGACTTTGAGGCTAAAATGAGCGTTGCTTTGAAAGTCCCTGGCTTACGAATGCCAAATAAGGAATATAAGGTCTACTTCAAACAACCAAACAAATTCAAAGCGAATACTAAAGGGTTTGGAGTTTTGCCAAATACTGGGCTATTTACTAGTCCAAAAGATAATTTCGATAACCTCAAAAACCTTTATTTAGAAAATGATTTTAAACCAGATTACCCAGGTTCCATAATGATAAGTGGAACTGTTATTTCAGATAGCTTAAAAGCACAATTCCCAAACGAGTATGCAAAACTTACTTTTAACCCAACTGTTGATGTTGTAGTCGATACTAATCAATGGGTTATTAAAACCGTTACAAGTAGAATCGATACTCTAAAGCTTTTTGAAATATTTAACGATTATGAGATTGTAGAAAATCAGTATAAACTACCTAAAGCATCTAAAGTTGAATATTTTATTAAGGATGTGAGATTAGCAAATTGGTTAAAAAAAGATGTTAATAATATGATAGGTATGCCGAAATCTTTTGGTGGTAGTGAAGATGATATAATTAAAGGGATGATTTTAGTTAAGTATTCAGATTATAAAGTAAATATCAATATTCCTGATAGAGTATTTAAAAAAAGGCCCTCTAACTAATTAATTAGACTCTGAAGATAAACCATTATTGCATTCTGAGCATGCATTCTATTCTCTGCTTGATCAAATACAATAGAATAATTAGCTTCCATAACCTCATCTGTTACCTCTCTACCTCTTTCCGCCGGCAAACAATGCATAAAAAGCGTTTCTTTCCCAGTTTGCTTGGTTAGTTCTTCATTAACCTGGAAGCCAGCAAATGCCTTCTCTCTTGCTTCAGCTTCTTCTTTTTGCCCCATTGATGCCCAAACATCAGTGTATATAACATCAGTATCCTTAACCGCTGAACGAGGCTCTTGAGATAATTCAAAAGATGATATTCCTGAGTTTTCTAACATATTTACCGTTTTAGCATCTGGTTCATATCCATCAGGACTACAACAAACAAAATGCAGAGGAAATCTGGTTGCTAATTGCAACCAGGAATGCACAATATTATTACCATCTCCAACGTAAGTGATCTTTAAATTATCAAGGCTACCTCTGTGTTCCCAAACGGTCAATATATCAGCTAATATTTGACATGGATGATTATAATCAGTTAGCCCATTAATTACAGGAATATTTGAATATTTTGCAAGTTCAACAATATGTTTATGATCAAAAAGTCTTGCCATGATCATGTCATTATATCGGCTAAAAACTCGTGAAATATCCTTTATGGCCTCTCGCTTACCTATGCCAATATCATTTGGTCCTAAAAATAAAGCATGACCGCCCATCCATTCAAAACCAGTTTCAAAGGAAACACGTGTTCGAGCTGAAGGTTTAGCGAAGATCATTGCTAAAGACTTGCCATCAAAAGGCTTATAAGTCTCTTTATTTTTAAACTTGGTTTTCAATTCTTTAGCAAGCTTCAATAAGTCCCAAAGCTCATCGCTAGTATAATCAGAAAGATGTAAAAAGTGTTTAGGCATATTTCCCCTTTAAAGTATGTATCTACTTAAATCTTGATCTTCTAAAATTCCATCTAAAGATTCTTTCACTATTTTAGCAGTGATCTTAATCTTTTTTTCTCCCCTTTTTGGTTGTTCAAACAATGGCTTTTCAAGCAATGTTGTCATTATAGTATGTAAACGTCGGGCACCAATATTCTCCATATTGGCATTTACCTTTGAAGCGGTCTCAGCTATTGCACGGATCGCAGCATTATTGAACTCTAATTCTACATTCTCAGCACTTAATAGAGCCGTATACTGTTTAATCAATGCTGATCGTGGATGAGTTAATATTTTGATAAAATCTTCTGTAGTTAATTTATCTAGCTCCACTCTAATTGGAAAACGTCCTTGCAATTCTGGGATCATATCAGATGGAGCGCTGACATGAAAAGCCCCTGCTGCTATAAAAAGAATATGGTCTGTTGCGACAACACCATATTTAGTACTCACGTTACTACCTTCCACAATTGGTAATAGGTCGCGCTGGACTCCCTCTCTACTTACATCTGGACCAGTACCTCCATTATTCCCAACAACCTTATCTACCTCATCAATAAAAACTATGCCATTATTTTCTGTACGTTCTTTTGCTAATCGGACGACTTCATCTTGGTCTATCAATTTTGAAGCTTCATTCTCAGTAAGCACTTCCCTTGCTTCCATGACTGTCATCTTTTTTGAACGCTTATTCTTTGGCAATGAACTCGAGATCATATCTTTGATATTCATGCCAATATCTTCCATACCCATTGGACCAAATACCTGCATTCCAATTGAAGGTTCATCTGAAACCTCTATTTCAATCAATTTTTCTTCAAACTCACCTAATTCCAGTTTTTTTCGAATTCTACTTCGCGTTCTTTTGTGGCGTTCTCTTAATTCATTAGATTTTTTTGCATCATCTTTATTATCATCAGGAAATAATATATCGATTATACGCTCATTTGCTAAATGCTCAGCTAGCTCCATAACCTCGTCATACTTCTCACGCTCAACCATAGCTACTGCAGTATCCATAAGGTCTCGAACAATAGATTCAACATCCCTACCTACGTAACCAACTTCAGTAAATTTACTTGCCTCAACCTTTATAAATGGTGCGCTAGCTAAAGCAGCAAGCCTTCTGGCAATTTCAGTTTTTCCGATACCTGTTGAACCAATCATAATAATATTATTGGGCATTATTTCATCTTTAAGCTTCCCTTTTATTTGCTGCCTACGCCAGCGGTTCCTCAAAGCGATAGCTACAGCTTTTTTTGCATTGGTCTGGCCAATGATATAACGATCAAGTTCTTTTACTATTTGTTTAGGGGTCATTTGTTTCATTATATCTCTAAAACTGAAATTGAGTCGTTTGTGTAAATGCAAAGATCAGCTGCAATCTTAAGTGATTCTTCTGCAATTTTTTTTGCATCTAACTGTTTAGAACCTAATAAAGCTGTTGCAGCTGCCTGTGCAAATCCGCCACCAGATCCTATAGAAACAATTGGACCATCTGGCTCAATTACATTCCCATCACCTGCAATAATAAAACTATGATTTGTGTTCATAACGACAAGCATCGCATCAAGGTGACGTAACATTTTATCCATACGCCAGTCTTTAGCTAATTCAACTGTTCCTCTTTTTATATCACCTTCATACTGCTCTAGTTTTTGTTCGAACTTTTCAAATAATGTAAGCGCGTCTGCTGCTGCACCTGCAAACCCCCCTAAGACCTTATTTGATGAAACATTGAATTCGCGAACCTTTACAGCCTTTTGTTTAAATGCCATATCACCAAATGTCACCTGCCCATCACCCGCCATTGCTACCTTACCTTTATGGCGTACTCCTATTATGGTTGTTGATCGTATCCTTGTATTCATATTATATTTTATTCTGTTAGGTCTTTAAACAACTTTGAATCACCTGGAAGAACTAATGTTGTCTTTTTATCTATTACTTTTTCATATGTCTCCAGTGTCCTTAGAAACTCATAAAAATCTGGTGATTTTGAAAATGATGAAGCATATATATCTAAAGCTTCTGCTTCCCCTTCACCGCGTACCTGCTGTGCTTTTTTATAAGCATCTGCTAAAATAATGGTCTTATCGCGATCTGTAGCAGCTCTGATCTTTTGTGCTTCTTCTTCACCTTCAGACCTGAATTTATTTGCTTGTCGCTTACGTTCTGCTTCCATTCTAGCATAGATAGATGCTTCATTTTCACGGGGGAGGTCGACCCTTCTTATACGAACATCAATCACTTCAATACCATATTTACTTGTTTCTTCATTACTTGCAATTGTTACCTTATCCATTATGAGTTCTCTATTTTCAGTAATTATCTCCACCATATCATGGGTACCTAGTTCCTGCCTCAACTCGGAATAAACAATATCATCCAGTCTTGTTTTTGCTGTCGGCACTGCTTTTACTGTTTGTAAGAATAATAAGGGGTCTACAATACGCCATCTAACATAATTATCAATATTAAGAGACTTTTTATCCTTACTTAGGATCTCCTCAGGTGGGACATCATACTCTAAAAGTCTTTTTTCAAATGAATTTGATGTCTGAAAAGGAGCGGGTAGTTTCCAATTTAACCCTGCATCTTTGATCGTTCGAACAGGCTTACCAAATTGGAGAATAACTATTTGCTCTGTTTCATCAACTATTATAATGGTTGATAATGCAAATAGAGTAACTAAAACAACTATGGCAATAGATGCGTTCTTCATTTTTTTCCTCCTTCTTTACCAGTACCTGGGAATAAGTTCAAAAGATTCAGCATATTCCCACTATCTTTATCTGGAACAATTATTTTTTCAATATCTGGGAGCACTTTCTCCATGGTCTCAAGGTAAAGCCTTTTTTCAGTAATACTTTTTGCTTTATTGTACTCTTTTAGAATGGTCGTGAATTTTGCAGCATCACCTTCAGCACGCTTTACCCTTGAGTCTCTAAAACCTTCAGCATCTCTTATCATTGCTTCAGCTTCACCTCTGGCTTTTGGTATCACATCATTTCTATACCCTTCTGCCTGATTTATCATTCTATTCTTATCTTCTTTCGCAGAGGCTACGTCTTTGAAAGCTCCTATAACTTCTTTTGGTGGAGAAACATCCTGCAATTGAACCGCTACAATGTGAATTCCAGATTCATATTTATCAAGTATTGATTGTAATTGTAGTTTTGTTTCTTCTTGGATGGCAAACTTTCCAGTTGTCAGAGTTTCATCGATTCTATTACGACCGACTACAGTTCTTAAACTCGCTTCTGCTGCTTGACGGACTGTGAGCTCTGGTAGGACAATATTGAATAAGTATTCAACAGGGTCTTTGATCTTATATTGTACTATCATTTCAGCGTCTACTATATTCTCATCTCCAGTTAGCATAAGGCTTTCTTTTTCAACTGTTCTATATTGGCCATTTTTTAGAGATCGAAATCCAATCTCGATCCGTTTTACTTCCGTGACCTTCGGAGTATTTGCTGTTTCAATAGGTGCGGGGAATTTCCAATTTAAGCCCGACTGTGTTACCCTAGTAAACTCACCGAAAGTACGGACAACCCCAACCTCATCTGGACCAACTATATATATTCCTGTTAATAACCATAGTACTATTGCTCCAATGATAACTGGGGTTATTTTAAAATTAAATTCAGGGATCTCAATCTCTTGATCTCCAACCATTACTCTTCGAGTTGCCATACTTTGACTCCTTTATATTTCTTTTCTTAACCTTGCAACAGGATATCCCATTTGATCTCGATATTTCGCAACCGTCCTTCTTGCCATTTTATAACCTACTTTTATAAGCTCACCTACTAATGCATCATCGCTCATTGGCTTAGTTTTATCTTCAGACTGTATTATTTTCTCTAAAGCTCGTTTGATAACAAATGTTCCCAATATGCTTCCATCAGTTAATTCTATTGAATCAGTAAAAAAATATTTTAGCTCAAATATCCCATATGGTGTATCTGCATATTTTCCTCTTGTAGATCGGCTTATTGTAGAAATATCCATATTGATCCTATCTGCAATATCTTGCAGTTTTAATGGTCGCAAATAATCCATGTTACCACCAAACCATTCAGGCTGAAATTCAATTATTGAACGCATCACATTTATCATTGTGATCCTACGCTGGGCAATTGCCTCAATGAACCAATTGGCAGAATCCATTTTTTCTTTAATAAATTTCTTTGCATCACTCTTAAGATTATTTTCTTCTATTTGGCTTTGATATTCTTTACTAATTCTTAGTTCTGGTATTCCTCCATCATTTGTAGTTATCAGCCAATCATCACCGTCTTCTCTAACAATTACATCTGGAATAACAGTTTGAAATTTATCAAGATAACCTTCACCTGGATTAGGGTTTAAATGCGAAATATGATCTATCGCATTATGGAGCTCTTCTTTTGTACAATCTAATTTATCTTGAATTCTATCATATCGTTTATGCATAAAATCATCAAAATAGTGGTGAATAATTTTATGGGATAATGAGTTTTCCTCATTCTCTAGCTGTATAGATAAACATTCTTGTAAATTTCTTGAGGCAATCCCCCTTGGTTCTAATCTTTGCACCTTGTATAAAATTGGCTCTATTTCATTTTCTAAAAGGTCAAATCGGTCAGCAATTAGAATAATATCTGTATCTAGATATCCTCTCTCATTTGTATTCCAAATTATCTCTTCAGCAATTTCTTTTTGATCTTCATTTAAATTTAAATCTTTTAGTTGATCAATTAGGTTCTCAAGCAATGTATGCCTTTCAGGTAGCGGCATATCTTTCTTCTGCTCTGATAGATAATATGTAGACTCATCACTGTACATATCTTCTATTGAAACATCTATTTCATCTATTGATGCTTCGTCTGCGGTATCTTGATTTTCCTGCAAATCTTCAGGCTCTACTTGCTCCAATAAAGGGTTTTGTTCTAATTCTTTAATAATGGCTTGCTCTAAATTCACAGTATTCAACTGAAGTAAACGAGCCTGCAAAACTTGCCTTGGCGCTAGTTTTTGCTTTTGTGACTGGATTTGTTTTAAAGTGGTAGGCATTATTAATCTAGCTTGAATTTTTCACCTAAATAAAGTCGCCTAGCCTCTTCATCATTGGCTAAATATTCAGAAGAGCCAGACTTAAGTATTTGACCGTCAAATAATAAATAAGAGCGGTCTGTTATTGATAAAGTTTCTCTAACATTGTGGTCTGTTATAAGGACCCCTATTTCTTTTTCTTTTAATGAATATACGATTCCTTGAATCTCTTCAACTGCTATGGGATCGACACCAGCAAATGGTTCATCTAATAAAATAAAGTCTGGATCCATGCAAAGACATCTTGCGATCTCAACTCTACGACGTTCGCCCCCGGATAAAGTATTCCCCTTACTCGATGATAGATGGGATACAGAAAGATCTTCCAAAAGAGATCTCATTTTGTCATTTTGAGAGTCAAGGGAAAGATCTTTACGCATCTCTAAAACTAATTTTAAATTATCCTCTACCGTTAATTTCCCAAATATAGATGGTTCCTGTGCTAAGTATCCTATCCCTTTACGCGCACGTTTATACATTGCGTCGTTTGTCACATCAATATCATCCAAGAACACATTACCCAAAGTAGGCTTGATCATTCCAGTTATCATATAGAAAGACGTGGTCTTTCCAGCTCCATTTGGCCCTAGAAGGCCAACAATCTCTCCTCTCTGGACAGAAACATCTACCTCCTTTACAACCATACGCTTCCCGTATTGTTTGTGTAATCCTTTAGCGCTTAATGTATTATAGCGAGTTCTCAATTAAGGTCTCGTCCAGTTACACCTGAGGGATTAATTATTTTCCAGTTTCTTAAATCTGAATCTGATTCAAATCCAATGCCATATAATGTATCTGCATCAGGCGTTGTGATCATTATCTTATCTTTTGTATGCAGTTTTTCTTCTTTTGAATTCCATGTTAAAGTCTCAGAAAAAAGAGTAATCCCGCTGTCAGACATTGCCACGACATTGCCTATAGCTTTCATGTCATTTGATTTCTGATCAACCTCAGCCTTATTTGAATTGAGAACTGAAGTGTGCTGCTCCTTGTCATCATAGAAATCCACTGTAACATTACTATCTAACATAATAAATTCTTTCTCATTATACTTTTCGAGGTGACCTGATCTTACTTTTGCGCGGATAAGTCCCTCATCTGTTAATATTATATTTACACCCCAACTTTCCTGATCTGGCATTCCATCTCTAGAAGGAGCATTCTGCAATGGTTCTCGTGCACAAGATATTGTAAAGATCAGCATTGCTATTGTTCGTATATCCATGTACTAACTATCTAACAATCTTTTTTGCATCATTTCAATAATTTCTTCTTTTCGACCCTGTTGATCAATGATCCATTCAACTGCTTCACGAAAAGCGCCATTCCCACCTGATGTTTTAGTTATATGAATTGCAATATTTTTTACTTCTAGAGATGCGTTTTCAACAGCAATAGGAACTGCTACTCTATTCATTACTGGAATATCAATCCAGTCATCCCCTAAATATGCTATACTGGAATCATCCAGTTCATATTTTTTTTTCAATTCCTCATATGCAGGTATTTTATTTAAGGTGCCATTGTAGACATCTTTTATTTTTAATTCTTTTGCCCTGGACTCAGTTGCGGGAGAATATCTTCCTGATATAAGCGCTATCCTTAAGTCTGCTGTTCTAGCCATTGCCATTCCAACTCCATCGAAAACTGAGAATTTTTTTAATTCAAATGAATCTGGGCCCTTGTAAAATGACCCATCTGTCCAGACACCATCTACATCTGAGATAAGCATTTTTATTTTTTTATAGTCTATATTCAATGAAGACTCTCTTTTATAGACTTTAAATCAAGAAGGAGTGATAGCAGATCATTAAGTGGCCATTGCGTTGCTGCATCGGACATTGCTTTTTCTATATTATCATGAACCTCCATAAAGATTCCATTACACCCAGCTGCTACTGCTGCTTTAGCCAACGTTGGAATCATATCACGCATTCCTGAAGTGATTTTGCCACCACCACCTGGCAGTTGCGCGCTATGGGTTGCATCAAAAATAATTGGATAACCTAATTCCTGCATTAGAGGTATAGAACGCATATCTGCAACCAAATTATTATATCCAAATTGTGTTCCGCGATCTGTAAGTAGAATATCAACACAAGAGCTTTCTTCTAGTTTTGTGATAACATTCTTCATGTCCCAAGGTGCTAAAAATTGCCCTTTTTTTACATTAACAACTTTTTCAGTTTTTGCCGCAGCTATTAGAAGGTCTGTTTGCCTGCATAAAAATGCTGGTATTTGTATAACATCTGCAACTTCAGCTACAGGCAATGCCTGCGATGGCTCATGAATATCTGTAAGCACTGGCAAACCAGTATCTACTTTAACCTTTTGGAGAATGGATAAACCTTCATCTATCCCTAAACCACGAAAAGATGAGATTGATGAACGATTAGCCTTGTCAAATGAACTTTTATATATAACATTAATCCCAGATTTATCTGCAATTTCTTTTATTGCATTGGCCATCTTAAGAGCATGGTCTAGACTTTCAATCACACAAGGACCAGCAATAAGCCCTAAATCACTCGAACCAAAAACAACATTTTTTATAGATACTTTTTTCATAATATATTCTCTTTGGAAGCTCTAATAAATTCTCTAAAAAGAGGATGTGCTTTATTTACTCTACTTTTTAATTCTGGATGAAATTGACCAGCAACAAACCAGGGATGATCTTTAATTTCAATCGCTTCTACAACCCCCAAGTCTGAATTTACACCAGAAAATATGAGCCCATATTTTTCTAGTCTATTCCTAAAACGATTATTTACTTCATATCTATGACGATGTCGTTCAGATATTTTCTTTTTTCGATATGCAGCATATGTTTTAGTACCTGGCTTGATCTCACAATCATATGCACCTAGACGCATAGTGCCACCTTTAATTTTAATTGCACGCTGGGACTCCATTAGATCAATCACAGGATATTTTGTATTCTTATTGAACTCTGTAGAGTTAGCATTTTTTAATCCACATACATTTCTTGCAAAATCAATTACTGCGCATTGAAGTCCTAGGCAAATCCCTAAAAAAGGTATTTTGTTTTCACGTGCGTATTGTGATGACCGAATCTTTCCCTCTCCTCCTCTAGAGCCAAAGCCAGGCAATATCAATATACCATTAACATCAGAGAATGCCTTCCGTGCTGATACTTTATTTTTTATGTTGTCAGTTTGAACCCATTTAATATTTACACGTGCATTATTTTCAACACCAGCATGTACAAAAGCCTCTAAAACACTCTTGTAAGAATCAATGAGTTCAGTATACTTACCACACATGGCAATGGTGACCTCATGCTTAGGATTATTATAATTATTTATAAATCTTTTTAATGCTCCCAATTGTGGTGTTTTTTCTATTTTTAGACGCTCTTTGATCAGCTGCCCTGCATTTTGCTTATACATAGTGAGCGGTACTTCATATATGCTCGACACATCCCTTCCTTCAATAACGTGGTCTGAAGGAACATTACAAAAAAGGGCGATCTTATCTCTGACTGATTGATCAATTGGATGTTCAGATCTACATAATATCATATCAGGAGCTAGGCCAATCTCTCTAAGTTTCATGACTGAGTGTTGAGTTGGTTTTGATTTCAATTCTCCACTTGCCTTGACAAATGGCAACAGTGTTACATGGACGAACATATGGTTATGGTAACCAACCTCAAGAGATAATTGTCTTATTGCTTCCATAAATGGTAGACTTTCGATATCACCCACTGTTCCCCCAACTTCACATATGACAACATCATATTTTTTGGGGATATTAAGAGCTCTGATCCGATTTTTAATCTCATCGGTAACATGAGGTATGACCTGTACTGTTTCCCCTAAATATTCACCCTTTCTTTCTTGTTCCAATACTTTGCTATATATCTGACCAGCGGTTGCATTATTATTTTTTGTCATATTCACATCAATGAACCGTTCATAATGCCCAAGATCAAGATCCGTCTCCGATCCGTCATCCAAGACAAATACCTCACCATGTTGATAAGGGTTCATTGTCCCAGGGTCTACATTTAGATATGGATCTAGCTTCATGATCGTAACACTTACATCTGCTTGTTTTAAAAGATATCCTATGGAAGATGCCGCTATTCCTTTACCTAGGCCAGACATCACACCACCCAAAACAAAAATATATTTTGTGTCCTTTGTCTTTTTCATTTTGGCCATATCAGTCTAAACCTATCTCCTTTGCTTCCATTATTTGTAATACTTTATTTAAATCACTCTTGGTATCAACTGCAAAGCTTTCGAAACCAGTGATTGTAGCACGTATAGGCAGGTCATTATCTAGGGCTCTCATCTGCTCTAGTTTCCTTTTTTTCTCTCTTGGTGATTGGTCCAACATCGAGAATTGAAAAAGCGTATTTCTTCGGAAACCATAGATACCAATATGACGATAAAGGCCGCCAATCTCAGAATCATATATATTTCTTTTAAAATCTATTACATTTTTATCCTGGTCAATGATCGCTTTAACTACATTATCATCTAGAAGGTCATCAACCCTAAGTTTTGTACTTATAGCAGTGCCCATATTGACATCCTTATCTTCAAAAAGACCAAGAAGGTCATCAATAATATTTGCATCAATTAGTGGCTCATCGCCCTGAATGTTAATTATCACCTCTGCATCTTCATTTTTCTTAACTACTTCTGCTACTCGGTCTGTACCAGAACAATGATCTTTTGATGTCATTACCATATCAAATCCAAAATCCTTCAGCGCATCGAAGGTCTCTTCAGAATCAATTGCTAAAATAACTTTATCTAATTTCTGCGCTTTTAAAACCTGCTCCATAGTATGAGCAACCATAGGTTTCCCATCAAGATCTGCAAGAATCTTTTTGGGTAAACGTTTTGACGCAAGACGTGCTGGCACAACACCAATATTCATAATAATGGTTCTCTATTAATTAATTTTTTTAGAGATACTTTTTGGAATACCATGTCAGCATTTAAAATTGTTAAATACATGGATAATAATAGAAAAGGAAATAAATACAAAAAAACCATGATTTTTGCCTCGAAATTTACCCTGACTTAAATAGAAAGGACAGAATGAACTCATAATTCAACTCTAAAATTTTATTCAAACCTCAGAGATTCAATCGGGTCTAACTGAGCTGCCCTCCAAGCAGGATAAATTCCAAAAC
>CAJVZI010000034.1 GCA_913020665.1 uncultured bacterium
TATCGTGTGATCCATAGTAATGATGACCTTCAAATTCACCTAAATACTCAAATCCTTCAGCATCATCGTAGTCGTCCTCATCGCCATCTCCACCTTCCCAGTCAAAATCATAGGCCAGTTCCCAGAAATAAACGAAATCCAAGTAGTAAGCATTCCCATTATATGCAACGGTCACATTGCCTCCGTCCCATTCACCATTTTCACAGGATACGGCATAAACCTCTCCCATGTCATGCTGACCATTGCTGTTCGTATCAATGAATTGAAAATAATAATCATTGAACCCATAGGTATTTGCCCAAGCCTCAAAATCTGACTGCGATCTAATGGTAACAGTTGTGTCTGGGGTCATATCTGATAGATTTCCAGGACAACCATCACAACCAGAACCCATGGATGTGAACACTGATCCATATTCTGTGAACAAGCTATCTGTTGATGAAAAATGAAATTCTATACCTGCGCCTGTCGTATCGCCATCATCTCCACTCTCACCAAATTCAAAATTAAGTGAATAATAGGAATTGGTTGTATCAATGTATATTGACTGTTCATGGAACTCATCAGCGTAGTAAATAGAGACATTGTACTCCTGATATGGTTCAAGAACGGTACCAATATCACCCCAAACATTTGTCGCTCCATAATATACTGAATTACCAGTACTGTCATGGATCTCAACGCCGACCATAGGAGGTGTAAGAGTATCCTGTCCAAAATATTCGCGTACTTCAGCGATCAAAAAACCATAGTCATCTCGAGGATGTAATACCAATTCTATATTATCTTCTGACACGCCTTCTGGTGTCACATAAAATACGCCACCATCCCAGAGATCTATGTAGGTTCCATTGTCAGTATTATTATGTGCATATGTACTCCACATGCCTATACCTAATTCTGCAGAAGCAGTTCCTAAGCTATCCGTCGCTACAGGAATGACAGTATCCCACTCTGTTGAGAAGAAATAGACTGTTGCACTATCATTGGGATTCCCTAAATGGTCTACCACCGTCGCATGAGCCTCATGTTGTTCATCCTGCTCATCTGTATTCGTTACATAAGATAGGACATTATCTAGAAGATCGATGGTTTCACCTGATGCATCTGTTCCATAGATATTGAACCCAAGGAAGACTGCACGACCATCACCTATTTGATCTCCGGTAATGGCACCAGAATGCCCATCAAATTGGCCAAGATCAGTAAACTCATCAGAATTGACCCAAGAAGCATATGCACTACCTGAATAGTGCCAAATTCCATACTCTTCCCATCCTTCGGGGAGACCTTCTGTAATTGGATGATCTATATCATTTAATTGAATGAGTCCAGGTGCTTGTCCAATATTGACATAATCATTCGGGAACCAATTGAACCAGTCACCATTTTGTATATATCCTTTACCAGACTCTATCCAATCAGAAATGTAATCTACTTCTTGATCACAATTGGTTCCATATCCAGCCATGATAACAGCAGCATCTATTTCTATTGCTTCTTGGACACTATAAACTTGAATTGGATCATAATCCAGATCGATCAAAGTACTTTCTATTTCTCCATCTGCTGGGTAGCCGCAAAGAAGTGCTATAACAGGGAGATCTCTTTGATCTCTTGTCTGGCTGGGTCTTTGCGATGGTTGAATAATTTCAGGTCCGCTTTCTGATCTCTCATAATTGGATGTTTTTCCTACAACATCAGCAATATCGCTCATGTTCAAGCTTTTATTTGAAAAAATCTGATCTAATAAGGTGTTGCTAATTTCATCTGTCAAGAGCTTGTTATAATTGCTTTCCCTATCATGATCAGTATTTATGATATGAATATTCTTTTGAATATTAGTTTCTCTTGGGCTTGAGGTTTTTCTTGGCCTATTAACCTTTATTCTTAGATCGAGAGAAGAAGGATCAAAGACCTCTTTCTCTAGTAATTCTGAATTCAGGCCAACTTTCTTTTTAAGTACCTGATTCATCCTTTTATTGGCTTCTGTGCTATTGTCCTTCATTTCTTTTCGAAATGCATCGATCCGTTCCTTGTGAGCTTGTTGTAGATCCTGACCATCAGGAGCAGGGTCATTGTTTGACGCTACTAGAAAAGATAAGGACAGCAATAGATTTATAAAGGCTATGCGAATCATATAAAACTCCAATTTTAATTTTTAAAAGACCAAGACCATCGACCTTGATCTCATTAAAGGTAAAACAACTTTATGTATTCAACAAATAGTATACTATTCGATTTCTATTTGTGTGATCCTGCACACAAACATTTTATAATGTGAGTTTATAGGTTCTGATCTCAAATGGTGATAGTGAGATCTCATATTCTCCATCGATATTTATTGGTGAGTCAATATCATGCCACTCCATAAGGTCACATTCGGCCAGAAGACCTTTCAATTGAATATAGCCAGTTGATCTTCTACCATGCGTCTCAACGATCCGAATGATCAATTGATCTTCTTTCTCTGCTTTTTTCAAAACTGATAGCTCTAGACCATCTCCCATTAATTTTAATGGAATATCTATTTCTGACCGGACTGCCTCAAACAGGATCGGCTGCTGATTCAAGCAAGAGGATTCCATGAGTACTTCTGAATGAATAAGATCATGTTGGTGCGGGAAAACACTATATGTAAAGGCATGCGATCCTTCATCAGCATCAGGGTCTGGGTTAGTTGGAGATCGAAGCAAATTCAGATCTAAAATATTATCATGGACCATATAACCATATTTACAATCATTCAAAAGGGCCACACCATGATCATGGTCAGACAGATCTGCATATTTATGACCTACAACCTCAAATTTTGCCTTATCCCAACTGGTGTTTCGATGCGTATTCCGTTTTACATAGCCATACTGAATATCAAACGCTGCCTGTTCTGACCTTATATCTACAGGGAAATGTACGCGAAGCATTTTGTGTTTTTCATTCCATTCCACATGAGTAGAAAGATCAAGTCGTTTTGAGTGAGGGTAAAGGGATGCCGTCTGCTCTATGGTTGAATTTCCAATTGAGAAGCTTAGTTTTATCTGCTTAACAACATTCCCATTTGTCATTGGTCTGATCTCGCTGATCGCTGCTGCTTCAATTAGAGCATCCCTGTAAAAGAAATCAACATCCCAGGCATCCCAATTATTCGGGCGATCTTCATAAAGTGATAATATATTTCCCGGACCAGATAAAAGTTCTTTATCCATTTCTTTATCATGCATGGATATGAGCTGTCCATCTTGGTCAAATTCATATCGAACCAGATCATTTTCTAAAATGAGATCATCATTCTTCGTATTCTGGTTCTCTACTTGGTCTCCTTTTTTAAACGTAGAGAATGATAATGGTGCTAACTCAACAAAAGCGATCAAACCATCATCCGTACCTTGTAGCGGTACCGGATTATTATTTTCATCTATTAATGAATATCCTTTAAACGATTCCGGAACTTGGATCATACCTTTCCAATTATAGGAAAGCGTGTTTGCTAACACAAAGGCATCTGGATCATCTGAAAAGAGCAATTTCGCTGAATTGCTGATCAACGTATCACAGCCATGATGGATCTCATCATACTCTTTATGTGTGGTCTGATAGACAAGATTAATGCTTGAGCCGGGTATGATATCATGAAACTGATTGATAAGTAATTTTTTCCACATTTGGTCTAATTCCTTCCCAGGGTATTTATCCAAAGGCAAACAAGACCAAAGCATTTCAACTGCACGCAATTTCCATTCCAACTTTCGATTCTGTTTTTTAACCAACCCGTGTGTTGTAAGGGTCCCTCGATGCAATTCTAAATAAAGTTCACCTACCCAAGTATCCAGAGCATCCTTATGCTTATCCAGTCTATCAAAAAAGTTCTTCGCAGTATCAAATCGAACCCTTGGGGCATTCTCTAGGTCTGCCATACGCCTACCTAACTCAACATTCTCTGGTTTTGGTCCACCTCCACCATTTCCAACTCCAAATAGAGATATGAATTCATCAAGTTTATCTTTCTCTTTAAAGCCTTTTACTGCAGGAAGAATGAACTCTGTATCTAATTCACTGTTATAGGTATTCTCAGGGGGGAAATGTGTCAATATCTCTGTTCCGTCTATACCCCGCCAATTGAATGTATGATGAGGAAATTCATTGAATTGACTCCATGAAAGTTTTTGAGTTAAAAAATAATTTACTCCTGCTCTCTTCAGGATCTGTGGTAAGGCGGCAGAATAGCCAAAAACATCTGGAAGCCATAAATTATCAACTTCAATATCAAACTCATCCTTAAAAAAATTCTTACCATGTAATAATTGTCTGACCATTGACTCACCACTGATCAGATTACAGTCAGCCTCTATCCACATTCCACCTTGCAATTCCCAATTTCCTGATCTGACCGCATCTTTTATACGCTCATAAAGATCAGGATACTGATCTTTCATGAATTGGTAATGTTGTGGCATTGATGCGCCGAAGATATAGTCTGGGTATTCATTGATTATGCTTAATTGTGTGGCAAACGTACGCGCACACTTCCGGACGGTCTCTCGAACTGGCCAAAGCCATCCTGTATCAATATGAGCATGCCCGATCGCGGAAACATTTAGATCAGAAGCTGAAGAGTTCTTCCTCAATTCTTCCTCAAGACATGTACGTGCCTTTAACGAGTTACTCTGGTCATCACAGAATGCATTGATACAATTATTCAATGCTAAGATCGCTCTCGACCTTCTTACTGATCCTTCATCAAGACGCTTGATCAATCCAAAAAGTATTCTAGCATCAAGATAAAGATGCCATAGATCGGAATCAAAGATGCCAAATTTGAGGGTCTCAACTTTCGCATCGAACCAACCATGTCGTTTTGGATTATCCTGTTCCGGGTCGGGATCGGTAAATACTCCGAATAATGAATTAGCGGCCGCTTCAACCCAAAGTTCAATATCTTCTCCACCCTTGGAACTATCGATCAATGGAACTCGAGGTCGAGCAAAATTAGGGTCCCAGATAGATGCATTCGTTATGCCTTGGATCACCTCACCATCCTTACTAAATACAAGCCCTTCTCCAGAAAAATCAAGATTCGCGGCAATACTCTTGCCCTTCCATTCTTCAGGTACTCTACCCGTGAGATGGAACCACGCACTCTCCCATTTCCCTCCCCATTCATCACCTTCTTTGATGGATCTATAATCAAGAGAATGACGGTCATTAAAAGGTATGGGGTCTTTTGACCAGCCGTATTTTGCATCAAAATTCCTTTGGTCATAAATAAAAAGACCTGGTAAACGATCATACCATTTTTGGATCCTTTGGAGGATTACTTCTGTTTCTTTTTTATTCATAAGATATTAATCCGAGACCCAGCCATCATCTTCATGATCTCTGTGGTCAGTATTTAATTTAGCCAACATTATTTTTAGATCATTAAAACCACCTATCGTAAACCAGACCAATGTGATAGTGGCCATGAATATGTGAATAAAGATATATTTTTTCCAGAAAGACATCCAAGCAGCATTGCTCACATCATTATAGAGATTATATACCGTGCCAATAATAAAAATAATCGTCCACGTTCCTGTCCATGCATAGTTAATAATATATATCAACTTATCGGTCTTGGTAAATTCATTTCCCATCATAAAGATCTTCCAACCTAGTTCTGTATCTTCATTCACAACCTTTTTCTCACCTTCGATCGCATACTCTCCCCGATTCAACAACTTATCCATATCAAAAGGCTCCTCTTTAAATAGCAATGAGACCCCAACATAAGATATTGCTGAAAGTCCCATGCTGATTCCCCAATATTCTTGACCATTGATATCTCGTATATACGTTAGAATGCCTTTTAGTGTATTATAGGATTCTGGGTCTGCAAGCCAATCTGATGATATTTGTTTCACCAGAACGCCCCCAACACTGATAACAGCCCCAACGATCATAGCGGTCCATGCGGCAGTAGTAGTCCCTCGTTTCCAATAGAGTCCACCAATGATAACTGCCCCCGAACCACCTGCAAAAATAGCCGCAGTAATTGCGAAGAATAGTGCGATCTTCTGATTCTGCTGGAATAATAAACTAAAAAGGAATATGAAAACAGCAACTCCAAATATTGCATACCTCAATACTTTTATATGAGTATCTTTATCAAACGGTTTATCACGAAAAGGCATGACCACATCTTGTATAATTATGGTTGCCCAAGAGTGTAAGTATGTATCATGAGTGCTTACAAATGCAGCAAGCATGAGAGCCGCAAATGCACCGAGCAGCCCCATAGGTAGAATTGTTGATAAGACAATAGGACCTCGCATTTGTGAACGGAGCGTATCCGTATCCAACTCAGATAAAGATAGATTGACAGAGTCGGCAATATCTTGGTAAGAAGGATGATTCATGAATACATATATCAATACTGGTACCAAGAGGAAAAAAAGTCCCTGCGGCAAACCTCGAAAACCAGCAAGTACTGACCCCATCTTAGCCTCATGTGCGCTCTTTGCTGATGAGTTATATGCCTGGCTACCCTGCCAACTCATACTACTATACATGATGCCAATGATCCCTATCAGGAAATACCAGAAGTTGAAGTCCTCTACATGACTTGTTTTAAATGGATTGATCCTAGAAGAATTTTTGTATTTCTCGTCAATTTCATTTATTCGTTCCTGCTGTTGTTCTTCTGGTAGCTCTTGAAAAGACTCATCTGAATCCAATGCTTGTATCTCTTCTTTTGCTAGTTTAATAGGTGTTTGTTCCAACGATTCAGTTACCTGGTCCCAGCCAACATTAAAAAACAGATATAGAGCCACAACAAGCAGAACAAGTGTTGCAAATATTCCCTGAAAAAAATCAGCAATGATAACGGCTATTTGCCCTCCTGTATAAACAAAATAAAGAGAGATGCTTAGCAATACGATCATTACCATCGGGTAGACCGGAAGGCCTATGAATGTATCAGGCAGGCCACAATAACTGATAAAGAATTGTGCTCCAACCGCCGGAAAGATGCCAAAATTTATTATCCCTGCTGTAAATGCAACTAAGCCCGTGAAGATCCTAAACCTACGACTATAACGTTTCTCAAAAAATTGTGCCAGAGTTAAACATCTCGTCGATCTAAAACGATAGATCACCCATCCCGACATGGTCAGCATCAGAATAATGATCCCTTGACTAAGTCCCCACCAGGCCAGGCTAAAACCTGCTACATAGCCCATCTCTAAGAACATCACTACAGAAATGGCTCCTAAACCAGCTATCCCACTAGAAACGGATATCAGATATCTTCCAGCAGTTCTTCCTGCAGAGAGAAAGTCCGTTACACTTTTCATGAGACCTGTAGAGAATGATACAGAATAGACCATTCCAAATAAAGCTAAGAAAACAATCGACCAATCAATAAAGTGCATAATTACTTGACCCAGACCTTTCCGTCTTTTCTGATGATCACTGATGAGCCATTCCAACCCAGTTCAGCTTCCCATCCTGATGGCGTTATTACAATATTCGGTGGCCATGGCACTCCTTCTACTGGCGTGGTCATTAGGTTCAGTTCTTTTATGGATGCAGTATAACGTTCATTCTTAAAATAATAATTTCTCTGCCTTATGTAGACTTGCCTCAAGGCCCATTTGATCCTATCGATACCTAGATCTACAAATTCAACCTGACCACCTGGAGCTTTTTCAGTGAATTGAACTAATCCCCAAAAGTGTGGGAAATGCATGTATATATGCCCCTGTGGCGACCAGACCCAATTGAACTCAGGATTATCTGTTTTTACATACTTACCTTCAATGATATCTACATCCCACTGTACTCTTGAAAAGTTAACCTTCCATTGCTCCCCATCCTTTGGAGATTCATTGGAACGATAATTATTATAAAATGCTTTCCATGGGATCGCGATCTCAACACTCCAACCCTTATCCATATCTGATGGGTCATTTAGAGTGCCATCTATGTTTACCTTGGTCAAAAGTCCGGGGATATCCCAAGAATCAAGAGCAACTTTGTCATGGTCATGGTACGGAGCTAAAAGGATAAGGTCCCACTCGGTTTCGTATGCGTTGACCTCTAGTTCATAATAATTATGGGTATCTCCATCTGGGTCTAAGAATATTTCAAAGTCATTATCATAATAAATGACCGCGTCTCTTTCTTTCAGGGTTGCCCATATGTGCGGCTCTTCCATTTCTACCCCAAAGTAGAAATAATTATCATCCCAAAGCATTTTTGCTTTGGTATCATAGAATGGTTTAGGCTTTAGGTCTCCTTCAATATCAACAAAAGATTCTGTCCAATCCGACCTTTCCCAGGCGATGTCATCCAATTTCCCGTCGATGACAACAGGTGAATCTGCTTTATAGCAGACATAAGTACGTGGTGAATATTCGATCCTTGGTTCTGGAAATTCGTTGCCCCAAAATGATTGCCCAACTAAGAAAGAAAAAAAGATAAAAATAGCGGAAAATCTCATAACAAGTTTCATCGGGCGTCCTAATTAATCATCTAATTTAATATCCAATATGGGTCTGGGGTCCATTGATTTAAGAAAAACAACTGGGGCAAGACAAACGAACATCATTACAATATATATCTGGCCTATACTCATTACCTCTGATAGCGGTTCAATAAGTTTACCACCAATGACCACAGACATATTCGATATGGCCATGTAAGATGTGAACATAGTTGCAGACGCTTTTGACCAGGATAAGGCCATGGCCAATGCAAACATAGACACAGTTCCAACCGCAACCAAAGCAGGATAAACAACCAGATAGAATACCTGGAACCAGTAAGGTAGCTGATCAGTTGTCAATACCAATAGACCAAATATCCCTGAAAGAACTGAGAAACTACCCCATCCGAGAAAAAAGACCTTCCTCCTTCCAAACCGGTCTGCCAATACGCCTCCAAGAATAGCACCAAAGAACTCAAGGATGGCTCCTGGTCCGCCGGAGACCTGTGAATAAGTATCGGACTGCCAGTTTAATGTACTGCTGTAGTAAACAGGTAGAACTCCACTATTGATGCCTTGGTTAATAGCTGATATCAAAATAAATAGACCTGCAAAAAAACATGGACGTTTTGAAAATGCATGCACCAGATCCTTGATCACATTAATCGGATTCTTTATGCTTCTTATCTCTTCAATAGGCTCGTTACTACTAACTCTACTCCAGGGGAATCTTTTTTCACCGGGACGCTCTAAAATAAATAGAGGAAATGAGATGATAATGAACATCAATATGGTTTGTGCCCCAATAGCAAAGACCAGTCCATTGGATACAAGTAAGGTGCCCATGACGACCGCACCCATTCCTGTACCAATAACCTTAGATCCCCACATAGCTCCATTTACCTTCCCCTGTTCTTCAGGTAGTAAGATATCAACAGCTAAAGCATCACAGCTCACATCTTGTAGTGAAGCAAAACAATTATGAAAAAAGAACATCCACCCTAACAGACCAATATTAGATGAAAGATCACCCATCCATACCATTGCAATTAGAGTTAGGGCCATGCCAAATTGAGCGAATAATATCCAAGGACGTCGACGCCCCATCGCACGGTATGTGAATGAATCAATAATGGGGCCCCAAAAGAGCTTAAAGGTCCATGGCAAATAGGCCATCGCAGTTAACTGGCCAGACTCTGCTAGCGTCAAGCCCTTTGATGCTAAAAAAGATAATAAAGCTGTCAGCATAAACCCCCAAGGAAAGCCCTGTGCAAAATAGAGGATGCATAAGGTTGTGACTCGGAGCCACTTATCAGTTGTAAGTGTTTTCATGATCTTTAAGATATTTTAATAATTAGGCCATTCTAAGTAATATCAATGGAGAAGCCTAGACAATACCTTCTGTGCAAGGCTGGACATGAGGATATATCCATCCTGGTTCGGATGCACTCCATCATAGGTATAGTCTTTATTCAGCCCTTTACGTTCATCTACCATAGATGAAAAATAATCAAGATATACCAGCCCATGATCATTGACATATTTTTTCAATTCATCATTTACAGAATCAATAGTGGCCGGGACATCCTTTATTTCCTTAGCCCATTCATATTCAAAGACAGGAAGGATCGATGATAAGACCACTTTTATTTGATGTGCTCTAGCTAATTCTGCCATTGAAAAAATATTATCTGTTATCATCTTCACATTGGAAGGTCCTGTATTGCCTGCAATATCATTTGTTCCAGCAAGTATCACAACAATATCTGGCTCAAGATCGATCACATCTGGTTTGAACCGGATAAGCATCTGAGGAGTGGTCTGACCTCCAATACCTCTATTGATGTATCCTTTCGTATCAAAATAGTCTGGATACAAGTTAGACCATTCCTCGGTTATAGAATCGCCCATAAATACTACCCTCTGTTTGCCTTTTTCTGGTATTCCGACCGACCTGTTCTCATCTTGATATCGAGAAAGATTTGGCCAGTCTAAGTTTTTATTCTCCTCCATTTATTCTTGATCCATATATTTTTTGTTAATTCATTAGGTCGTAGATGGACTTGATCTCAAAAGATGCTTCATCATCATTTCCATCCAAATTTTCGGGCTCAAACTCGATCGTAACAACTTCATTGGGTAGCATTTCAAAATAATTATTACTAAAAATACCTTTAACATTAATGGACCTTAGGTGTAATTGGTATAAGAATGAATGTGCCTGTATCGTGATCAGATACGTTTCATTTACTTTCTTATGATCAATATCAAACTCTGGCTTTGGTATGGTGAGTTCTTTCGCTTTTAGAAAGAAATGATTATTCATGCTAATGACCCCACTATCAGATAACAGTTCACATTTTATCAATATTTCAGATGGGTCATTTTCACCGATCAGATCTTTTTTATTAAGACTTTTTACAATATCAGATGTGTGTGGTCCTATTTCTAATTCAATACTTTCTTCGAAAATGATCGTACCATCAAATTTATATACTCTAGTTAAAAGCTTTGCCGGACATCCTTTCATTATATCATTGATAACGTAAATATCTACCATTCCATCTTTTTCTGTAAGTGATATCAGTGTTGAATCAAAAAAACGTTTCGCTGTATAATGCAGGGCTTTCCAATTACCCTCATAGTCTACACTGGACCAAGAAATAACGGGCCAACAATCATTGAACTGCCAATATAATGTCCCCATGCAGAATGGCATATTTCTTCTATGACTTTCCACCGCAGACCTTATTGCCTGGGCCTGCATGATCTGACTTAGAATCACCGTAGATCCAAATTCACCATTTAAAGTGTAGTGGTCTTCTATATATTGAATAAGATTACCCGTACCTAATGATGCTTTCTGGTGCGCTTTCATCACATCTGAATCAACGCTGAGGTCATCTTCATGAGCAAATGTCTTGATCGTTTTTATATCTGGAAAAGATTGCATTCCATACTCTGATAAGAATCGGCCCACATTACTATCAAAAGCTTCAAAACCATCGCCACCATGCCAAACGCCCCAATAGTGGTTATCCCCACTTCCATATATCTGATCCTCGCTAGGCAGATCGATGCTATGTCCTGGTGAGCTGGGCCAGTAAAGCCTTCCAGGATCCACTTCTTTACAAACAGCTGGCAGGAGCTTATGAAATAGCGTCTCATAATCCTCCCATACAGAATCTGGAAGTTGTTCCTTCCATCCCCAGCTCAGCCACCCAGATGCTATCTCATTATTTCCACACCAAAGGATAATGCAGGCATGGTCCTTTAACCGTTTCAATTGGTATCTTGCTTCTTTTTCTACGGATAATAAAAATTCATCATGGGCGGGATACATCGAGCAGGCAAACATAAAATCCTGCCAAACCAGAACTCCCATCTCATCGCATATCTCATAGAAACAGTCCGGCTCATAGATACCTCCACCCCAGATACGTAACGTATTCATATTTGCTAAGACCGCATCTTTTATAAGTCTTTGATAGTCTTCCCGAGTTAAACGTTCAACAAAAGAGTCTGCTGGTATCCAATTAGCTCCCTTTGCAAATATTGGCACACCATTTACATGTATCTCAAACGATTCTCCTTTTTCATCTTTTTCTCTTTTGATCGATACCTCTCTGATACCAATCCTCTTTTCAACTATTTGCTCATAGTCGCTTAATAACAGTAAAACAGTAAAGTCATATAATGGTTGGTCACCATGCCCTGCTGGCCACCAGAGTTCAGGTTCATCAATGGTAAACGAATATTCCAGTTCATTATCTCCCTCCTTTATTTGAATGGGATATTCAATGCTTTTACCTGTTTTAGATTCCGTGATGACCATCTTACCATCTTCCTGAATATTTGAGAACAGATTTGCAGAAACATTTAATTCCGCGATACTTTCATTGACCTTATTATTAGTGATAGAAATATCTGCAAGCTTCCAATCGTCCCAAGCAAAAAGTTCTACATTTTTCCAGATCCCTGAGGTTACAAAGCAGGGCCCCCAGTCCCAACCGTAATGATAAGGAGCTTTTCTTGTAAATGGGCTCGTTTTACCTGCCTGATCATTTTCAGCAGGAAGTGTATGACCTAGCGACTCCATGAGCGGAAGCACTTCTTTTATAGGTGATCGTAGCACGATCGTTAACTCATTCATACCAGGAAGCAGTACATCATTTACATTTGCGAACCAGGGATGAAACATATTATTTGAACTAATGATCTTTTCATTATTCAAGAAAATATCAGCATACGTATCTATTCCATAAAAACAGATCTCTTTATTCTTTCTATCTTGGATATCTTTATCTGGAGTGAAAAATAATCTGTATGTCCAATCCCTATCTGATATCCACTGTAACTCTAATTCATTTTTGCCAAAAAACGGATCAGGTATTAGTTCATTATTGATAAGGTCTAAATGAATATTCCCTGGAATATTTGCCTTCACCCAATCCTTACCATCTGGCGACCTGAACTCCCAGCCTTTGTTCAAATACTGAGATACTTTTGCACTCTGTTTCAATTTGATACCTTTATTTGAGATATTTTTAAAATTATAAAATAGGTTGTATGGACAATAAGTTTGTTCTTATAATATATGTATCTTAAACGAAGTATACTATGTAATGTTATCGAGATATGAGTTTAATATTAGATAATTAATAGTCCTTCTCTCGTATATAGATATAAACATTTACTAATAACAAACGGAGTAAAACAGATGCAAAAATCGATACTAAATCGTTTTCTAGTTGTATGTGCGGTCATTCCAATGTTCCTTATTGCCCAGACCTCTGTCGACGTCCCTTGGACCGGTACACCTGGCGAAATGGAATCATTTATTCATGGTGACACAACATCAACTGGTGAGCAAGCTCATGACATCTACGTGCTAGCAGCAAATAAAGTTTACTTACAGCTTTCTGAAGTAAACATGAATTCTAGCATGGAGTTAGTTGGAGCTGCTTATGGTGATGGGGAGCACCCAGCCACTGTACAGCCGATCGCTGGAGATGATGGCAACTTACAGTTCACTGGCTGGCCACAGAACCATGTAAAAACACATGGAACTGGTCAAACCTATGCCATCAAAAATATCCTATTCAATGGGGTAGCCGCAGGTCAAACAGGATCACTCTTTGGAGTGCTTTCAACCTATGGTGAAGACAATACGGTAGTTGTTGATCACGTGACATCAGTTCACCACCAGATCATTAGCTATTTTAATTTTGGCACTGCACAACGCTTGCATCTTACCAATAACACCGCTGTACAGTTCACTGTTTACGGTGGCGGTATGTGGTGGGGTGGATTTGTCTGGGGCGGCGGTGGCGGCTGGACCGGTACTTGGAAAGAGTTACTCGTTCAGAACAATACCGTTGAAGGTTGTCACGGACAGGTCATGGTTATCTATGACAATGGTGTCATCCCTGGATATAACCCGATCAGGATCAATCACAATACATTTGTGAACATTACTGACTGGGTCAAGTTCTACAGACATGGTAACAATACCCGTTTCACCAATAACCTATTTGTCAATACCGTATCCACAGGTCAGACCCATAATTCACATGGACAAGGTCCATCGCTGAACTGGGCTGGTGGTCATGGTAAAATGGCAACTCTTAGCCAAGGTGAATGTACAGATAGTACACTCCTTGCAAGAGGCTGGTGCTGGGACAATAACAACAGAAACATCCACTACAACAACAATGCTTTCTTTGATACAGAAGAGCTGACCACCATGTTTGCTATGGAGCCTTGGTGCTGGGACGTTACTGACACCGCTGGTGTTGTAACCACCTACTGTGACACCATGATCGGTGGTCCAGGTTCAGACTTTGAGAATCAAAGCAGATGGATGGATGATTCAACCCAATATCAAATGGATAATAATGGCGTATCAGAAGCAGACAATATTCATGCCACAGACCTTGGTTTCGAACTGGAGTCTGTCTACATCCAGACACAGGTCAATAGAACCATGGACTGGTTAGATAATAAAGTACATGATGATCATCCTGATGGATGGTGGTTACACCAGAATGATGATGACTGGAATGTAGTTGAGTGGCCATTACCAATGACCTTCACATACAGCACAGCGTCAGCTGCATACACTCATAGTGAGTGGGGTCTTCCTGTTGGTGATCTAAATCATTGGCCAGATGCTCTGGCACAGTGGGAAACATTATCAACTGATAATGACGGCGATATTGCGTATACTCCTAAAGAGTTCGCTCTAAACCAAAACTATCCAAACCCATTCAACCCTACCACAGAGATCAGCTTTAGCATGGAACAAGCAGCAGATGTAAGTCTAACTGTCTTCAACATGCTTGGCCAATCAGTAAGAGTCCTTGAGAACGCTTCTTTAGAAGCTGGAACACACTCTTATAAGTGGGACGGCCGTGATGAGCTTGGCCAATCAGTGTCTACAGGTGTATATCTTTACACTCTCACTGATGGTACAAAGTCTATCACAAAGAAAATGGCTTTGATGAAATAGATCCTTTCGAAGATCTATTCGTTAAGTTTAGGGGGTAGCTGAGTTTTTCTCACTACCCCCTATTTTTATGCATGACATAATAATTAATTTCAAATCAACTAACTCTGTGATAAAATCAAATATGAAGAATATTCTACCAGCACTGACCATTTCCATATTGATCATATTTTCTGGGTGCTCAAATAAACAAGATAAAAAGGCTGTATCTACAACTGATATCTCTCAACCAAAAACCCTTAAAAATCTAGAAAGTAAAAAAAGAACAAAATATGACCCCTGCGATTGTAATGAAAGATCTCAAAAGATCATTGATGATGCTATTACCACTAGGTTAAAGTTTGATAGCGTTAAAGAATTAAAGGCTGATAAACAGTCAAAGACTAAGGTTCATGAACTTGCCACTAGCTATATAGAACTTGCTAAGAAATGCTTTGAAGTGAATAACGCAAGATTAATGATAGAAAGTGAATGCAATAACCTTAAATTATTGGAAACAAAAAAAGATTCTCTTATAAAACTAGGAATTCAAATTGAATTATGGAGTAAAAAATAGATTATGGACTATCGATCATTCACAAAATATCTCTTTATTAGCTCTCTCTTTTTAAATGTTCTACTATCTCAAACGGCCACTGTAAAAGGTGTCATAAAAGATAGTGGCACTGAAAAGCCATTAGTTGGCGCGAATGTTTTTATTAAAGAGACCAGCCTTGGCACTGCAACAATAGATAATGGCAGCTACAAAATATCAAACGTGAACCCTGGAACATATATTCTCAAGGCCACCTATATTGGATATGAATCCAAAGAGATGGAGATCACTGTATCAGCGAATGAGACATTTGAGCAAGATCTAGCGTTAGACTATAAGACCATTGAAGGAAAGACCATTGAGGTCACTGCACAAGCAAGAGGCCAAATGGATGCGATCAATAAACAGTTAAAAGCAAAATCTATAAAGAATATTATTTCATCAGATAGGATACAAGAGCTTCCCGATGCAAATGCTGCAGAGGCAGTTGCCAGGGTCCCCGGAGTATCCATAAGGCGTGAAGGTGGCGAAGGAAATAAAGTGGTTATCCGTGGCCTATCGCCAAAATACAATAAGATAACCGTGAATGGAACAAACCTGGCCTCTACTGATGCTGATGATCGAAGTACAGACCTTAGCATGATCTCACAATATATGTTGGAAGGGATCGAGGTCACCAAGGCTGGTACGCCAGATCAAGAAGGTGATGTTCTAGGAGGCACAGTTAACTTTAAACTCAAAAAGGCAAAACCAGGGTTGCATGGAAATTTGGTAACGCAGGGCATGTATAATGGTTTAAAACAGACCCAAGATGACTATAAACTTGTTTTTGACCTAAGTAACCGTTTCTTAAATAATA
>CAJVZI010000035.1 GCA_913020665.1 uncultured bacterium
AAATTCCAGATGCAATTAAAGCACCTGCTAACACATCAGAAGGATAATGAAGTCCCAAATAAATTCTTGAAAGGGCTACAGAAATACTCCAAAAAATTAAGCCTGGGGCTAAAGGTGGATAATATAATATGAGAGAAAAAGATAATACAACAGCACTGCCGGTATGACCTGAAGGGAAACTAAATTTATCAAATGGTATTTTCCTTGGAACAAAATTTTCTATAGAATCAAATGGCCTTTGACGCTTTGAAGAATTTTTTAGTAAAAGATATATGATTTTATCAAAAATAGTAGATACAATTAATATTTTGATAAACACTAGATTATCATCAACAAAGAAAGAAAGATAGATTAGCGATAAAAATAAAACGAAACCATCAGCAGATTTAGAGCATATTAAAAAATAATAATTCCAAAAAGAATGTTTAAACCACTTTGAAAAAACTAGAATAGTAAGTTGATGATCTTTAGTAACAACCCAATTAATAACTTGAGTCAAATTAAACTCCAAATATTCTATTTAATTTTAAAATCGCGATAATTGATTTTCATTTGGCCTATATTAGAATTAGATAAGAAAATTTTATTGAAAAAGAAACAGGCCTCGAAAATTCAAGGCCTGTTGGGGGTGTGTAAGGGAGAGTATTGGAAAAGAAATACTAAAAGTGTTTTTTATTTATTAAATATAATTGGAAGTTTATAACGAACAGATATTGGCTGACCATTAACGCTAGCTGGTATAAATTTAAGTTGATTAATACCTTTTACCATTACTTCATCAAAAGCAGGACCAAGAGATTTTATTATTTTAACATCTGATACTGTTCCATCATTTTTAATTAAAAATTCAGCAATTGATTTTCCACTAATATATGAATGCTGATTCATTAATAATTTTGGATATTGAAAGGCTTCTTTAACAGATCCTGAACCGCCAATAATTGATGGATATTCATTTTCTTGTATAGATGGAGCATTTGCAAATAACAAACTACAAAATCCAAAACAAATTATGTTGATAATATATTTATTCATTTTTATTCCTATAATAAAATTAATTTTCAAAAAGGATCTAAGATCAAAAATCTTACTTCCGCATCCTTATTTACGTAATGAAATTCGGAAGGTTAAATTTGATTTTAGTTAGAATGGAAATTGAAATCAGTTCGTTTTTTATTTGTAATTAATGTGAAGTCAATTTGAAGATTGTAAGTTCAATTACTATCAATTTTATTGTACAAAATGTTTCCCATTAATGCGCCAATCAATTGCCCGATTATGAAGTAAACAACGGAGGAAGGAGCTATACCTGTAAAGGTATCTGTAAACATTCTAGAAATAGTTACTGCTGGATTTGCAAATGAAGTTGAAGAAGTAAACCAATATCCAGATGTAATAAATAATGCTACAGCCAAAGCAACATCTTTAGGGTTGTTTTTCCCAACAAATAATATTGCAATAATTAATCCAAAAGTTGCAATTATTTCACTTATTAAAAGTTTCCCCTCTCCTCTAATATTTGTTGATATTTGAATTATTTCTACTCCAAAATAATAATGAACAATAACTATGGATAATAAACCGCCTAGGAGCTGAGCAATTGAAAATTTGAATAAATCATAGAGCTTTAACTCTTTCCTTATATAAAAAACTAAACTTACCGCTGGATTAAAATGTGCTCCAGATATAAAAGAAAAACTTTTTATCAAGACATACAATATGGCACCAGTAGCAATGGTATTCCCTAATAATGCTAGGGCATCGTTCCCATTTGAGAGATTTTCAGCCATAATTCCTGAGCCAACTACAACAGAAACAAGAAAAAAGGTTCCTAGAAATTCTACTAAAATTTTTTTATTCATTTTTAAAATAAAAAAGGCCATAAGAACTATGGCCTTCTTTCAAACTATATGCTCCAAATTACTTTAGAAGGGTCATTTTCCCTTTAACAGTAAAACTTTCAGAAGTAATTTCATAAAAATATAACCCACTAGGGACCTTTATGCCGATATTATTTTTGCCATCCCAATTTACTGATTGTTGTCCGGATATAATATTTTCAACAGTTAATTGTTTAATATTTCGTCCAAAAATATCAAAAATATTAATCTTAATTTTTGAAGCAGGTTTTCTAAGGTTAAAAAAAATATTTGTTGTAGGGTTAAAAGGGTTTGGGTAGTTATAGTGGAATGAAATCTGATCTGATAGAATGCTCTTTTGCTTTTCGTTATCATCTAAAGAAAGATCGATTAGAGAAATAAAATTATATATTGAATCCACTTCATATCCAGGTAGTGGTGCCCCATTAGTATTAGTCCACCCAGCATGAGTAATGGTTGACTGCTCTGAAAAGTAAGCATCATTTATAGCTGATACAGCTAAAGAAGAATCCCATAGAACTAAAATAAAATCTTCACCAGAAACCATCCCATCTATTTCGGGAGTAGAAGGGTCATCTCCATATATCTGCATATTCATATATGCTATACCACCATTAATAATTAGTTTACCAGCACCAACGCATAACGTATCAGCTGGATACGTTGCTCTAAATGCTCCTACCCAGTCTCCATCATCTGCAGCAAGACCATTTAATTGGGCCTGTCCGTAAATAAGACCAGAAGCTGGAGTCGGACTAAAATAAAATTGAGCATTTAAAAATGATATTGAGAATAAGATCGTTGAAAATATTAATGTCTTCATTTTTTTCCTTTATTAGTACTACTTTAAAAATAAAATTTTCTGTGTTTTAAATATATCATTTGCAATAATATTTACTATGTACATGCCAGATGATACTACTTGCCCACTTGCATCTGTTCCGTTCCACCTAAGTGTTTTATATCCACCATCAATTATATTTTCACTTATAAGTGTTTTTACTTTCTGACCCATCAAATTGTAAATAGAAATGTTCATACTTTCACCTTGCATACTAAAAAATCGCATCTCGATAGTATTATTGAAAGGATTAGGATAGGCTGGGAATATTGTAAATTGATCAGGAGGTTTGTTATTATCATCTATTGATAAATAAGCAGATGCATCAATGAAAAGGCTCCATCCAAGCCCTTCATTTTCAAAGTAATTCATTTGACACCCTAAAGAGTCACAAGCAGAAACAGCCCAATATAATTCAATTTTATTATTTGTTGAATACTCTTCAATGATCTCAATAAAATCCATGTAACTCATTTGATATTCCGTTACATCTATAAAATCAGTATATACTGTCATACCTAAAGAGTCTGAGGTAGAATCATCTATTTCTTTTAGTAATATGAAATTATAACTAACACTATCTCCATCAAGATCTACAGCCTCTTCCCAGTTAAATGTGAGATTATAATTTTGATTAGAATAATTTACATAAACTGTATCCCCACTTTCAGGACCTATAAGCGAAAATTCCAATGGTAGGTCATTCGATGGTATAACACTAATAATAAGTGTATCATTATCAATATGCTCTCCATCGCTTATAGAAAATGGAACAACCAGTAAGCCATTAAAATTAAGATCAGGTAATATGGAATCTCCTCGTAAAAAATAATTTTCACCACTAGTTAATTCATGTGTGATTACAAGATTATCAACATCTATATATGATATTGAATCAATATTAAATACAAAATGGCTATCTTCATTGATCACAAATAAAGGAACATTTAAAATAGAAGGCGCGTCATTAATCGGATTAATAATAACAAAAATAGTTGTGGTATCTATACCACCAAGTCCATCATCAGCCCAAATATTAAATTGAATAACTGAATCTGTAGGCGTGAAATAATTTTCAACAACAGTTTTTATTTTTAAGAGTGCCGTGCCAATGAATTCAGTTTCTATAATTCCAGAAACATCTGTTGAGTCAGAATGAAAACTTAATTGCGAATCTGCCTGCTCTAAGTCTGTTATATAATTACTTAAGTCAATTATAACAGAATCATCTTCAGCAACGGATATTGTCTCGATAGATTCACTCCACTCAGGTGCGGTATTATCTCCACAAATAGTTACGGCGTTAGACTCATATACTCCACTAGAATCTTCTCCATCATATGCAACTATACTAGCTCTCCATGTTTCCAAACAATTAGTCATTTCTGGGTTTACTGATTCCTCTCCTTCAAGAGCATAAATAATTTCATCGTTTTTAAACCATGATATATAAAGAGTAGTATCATTAGACCCTTCAATATCTGATACAATATAAGATAATAACAACGTATCTGATAGTCCAGGTATAGATGGGTAAATTGCTGCATCTATTATTGATGGGGGATCATTAATCGGAATTATAGAAATGTTAAAAGTAAAGGTTTCGCCAGCGCCTCCTTGATCATCAATGGGGTAAACATTAACATTTAATGGATCACCATCATAATTAGGACTGGGGAAAATTGTATCCCCACTTACACTATAATATTGACCTTCTACTAGAACAATATCTAATTCTTGGCTAACATTTGAATATCCAGGGCTTGGGTTTGAAAATGTGCCCCACGTATTTGAACCATCAAAAACCCTTCCGTATGAAATGTCAGTCTCTTGAGAAGAAAATGAATAATTTATAACAACATTACCATCTGAATCCTCAATATAAATTGTTTCTCCATCACTTGACAGTTTGCTGTCTATCTCAGGAAAACCATCATCATCTCCAGTAAACCATAAAACCAAAAAATCACCAGAAGCAATACTTGTGTCAGGGGCAATAGTTGATACCTCACCCTCAGTATCACTAAACCCCCATCCATTAATATTTATTGATTCACTTGTGCCATTGTACAGTTCAACAAAATCTTCATAATTCCCATCTGGACTCATACAGCAATTATCACTAGCTGCCAAAAATTCATTTACAACTATTTGACTTGTAGCAATAGGAGCAATATTGTCTACATCTTCAATTACAAAATCTGAAACATCAACTACAAAAAAACTATCTTCAAAAACAGTTTGGTTTCCAATGTTTTGACTTACAATAAAAGGGTTGTCATTAATTGGTAACACCTCAATATTGGCAAAATATATTTCACTTGAGCTAAAACCATCATCTATAATCATACCAATAACAATCTCACCATTGTAGTTTTCGTTTAAGATAACACTATTCCCATTTATTGTGTAATTATTTTGATCGGAGCTTAACTGGTTACCATCATTCCCTGAAGAGTCTATAAGAGTAAGAGTAAGGTATTCGTCTGAAACACCGTCTTCATCAAGAAATGAAATATTATCAATTGTTATATCAAAATTAATGTCTTCATATTTCTCATCTAATGAAATGCCTAAAATAACAGGATCAACATTATTCACATTAAAACTGTATTCTTGATATGGATCATTATAGCCAACGATTGGTGTAAAATTTGTACTCTGCCACCCACTGTGATAAATTGGATTGCCAGATTCATTTGTCTCTTCAATGATTACATTTAATGATTCATCCCATAACTTTAACGTAAAGTTTTCCGTAGAACTCATGCCTTCATCTACTGCTGGGCTAGTAATATCATCTCCATAAACTATAAAATTAAACCGAACATCTCCTGCGACCCAAACTAATTGACCAGCACCTGCACAGTTCCCATTAGCATCAAATGCTGCAACCCAATCGCTAGAGGAAGCTCGAACATCATTTATTCTAGGGGTACCTTGAATTACACCTCCTAAATTTGTAGCTACGAATTGAAATTCATCAGGTTGAGCATATATATAGGATATTATAAAAATTATAAATATTTTTTTCATATCTTTTTAATTATAAGTGAAAATAGGACATACTTATTCTATTAAAAATGTGTTAGAATATTGTTAGATAATTATTTGTATAATGTTATCAAACAAACACAAAACTTATATTTTATAAAATAAAAAAGCGGATTACAAAAAGGTAACCCGCTTTAATAATTGTAGTATATATTTCTTTACTTTATAAGCATTAATTTTTTCATCGACTGAAATTCACTCGACCTCATTCTGAAGAAATACATTCCTGCTGAAACTGGCTGTCCATAGTCGTTAGTAGCATCCCACATTATTTTATATCTTCCAGGATTGAGACTCTTAGACACAAGCGTCTTTACTTTCTTTCCTAGTACATCATAGATTTCTAATGAGACATATGAATTTTCAGGTATATCGTATTGAATAGTGGTAATAGGGTTGAAAGGATTAGGATAGTTCTGATACAAGTTAAAAACCGTTGGTAGGTTCGCTAAATCTAGAGACAATACGCCACTTGCATCTATCGTAAATGTAAATGGCCCATTTGAAGAAGCTGTTGTATCTATTCCATCTGTAGCCCGCACATCCCATGTTATTACTAGACTATTAATATTTGGATGTTGTGCAGACAAAGCTGCCATCTCATCGATAACTTCATTGAACTGAATTGTAAAAGAATTACTTTCTACAGATTGTGGTATAAAAGAAAGTTGACCAACATTTGTAGAATGATCAATCAAATATGTAATATTACGTCCCTCATCGCTCGATGCTTCCCATGCAACCTCTTGAGATCCAGTAGTTGCAGTGTTTTCATCTATCGGCACAACAGTTCCATCTTCAGGGGATAAAAGTGCAAAACTTCCAGGAGGTATGTTAATTCCGTTTACAAACGTAAACCCAAAAGGTCCATTTTGGCTGGAGACTGTATCCATCCTATCATAACCAATTACATCCCAATCAACAACCATCGTATCAATTCCTAAACCATTGAAGTAATCATATATAAATGAATTTGCAACAGTTATAGACTCATCATTCAACGAATCCAATTCAGCAAAAACAACTATTGATTCTTCCTGTGTTTCTGGATCAATAACAGAATAATGCAATTTTAGGTCATAGAATACTGTATCCATTATGTCCATATCTATAGACTCTGTCCAGCTAATCGCAGTTGAATCACTATAAATTTCTTCAGTGATAGTCAAAACAATATCGTTTGCCGGAGACACTAGATCAAAAGAATCTGGTATTGCATTTTCAGCGATGAATAAAACTTCATATGGTCCATTTTCGGCAAAAACAGAATCAATACCATCTGTGGCTAATACATTCCAAGAAACATGAAAAGAATCTGTTTCAAGATCTATATGAACAAAGTCATAAATACCGCTGTGATCTATTGCAAAAGTAGTATCATTTAAAAAGTCAGAGCTTCCTAACATAGTATCTGCTTCTGAATCATAAAAGTATACTGAGTAATATACAGAGTCCTGATCAGGATCAACAGACGGGCTCCATGTGATGTAAGTAGAGTCCTCTGGAGCAACCTCATAATTCTGATAATTTATTACATATGAAGCACTGTCTTCAGGCTCTATTAAACTAAATGGCAAAAGATTAAGGTTTTCTTTAATAATAGTAATATCAAAATAATATTCTGAAAACGCATAGGTGCCATCGTCGTCATAAGCATAAACATCCCAAGCAGCATATAGCGTATCTGCCTCTAAAGAATCCATGATATCATACATAGATTGGTAGGAAAGAGAAATAGTTGTGTCCGAAATACCAAGAGCTTCAAAAAATGAATCATAATAATAATAATATTCATTATCGTAGAGTGCAAAATCATATAATATCGTTCCACCGTCTTGGTCTACAGCTGTTTCCCATTTAAATACCAAAGTAGAATCTATAGTTTGATCATTTATATAGATTTCACTAAAGTCTACAGGTTGGAGCAAACTGAACTCTGCAGGACCAAAATTTTCTCTAGCTAGGTGAACATCATAGGGTCCATTAAAAGAACTAATGGTATCAACTCCGTCAGTAACATACACATCCCAACCAAGAGTTATTGAATCTACACTTAAAGCTGCTAGTAAGTTAAAGATATCACTATACTGAAGAACTAAAGTCGTATCTTCAAGATCTTCAACGGAGGTAATGACATAGCCTGAATCTAAGTCCACTAATTCCCAACTATAAAATAAACTGTCATTGTCAGGATCAAAAGAAGGTTCCCATGTTATAATCAAACTATCTGTTCCAACATTTGATTCAGTAACAGTTACCGTAACCAATTCCTCACCTAATAGGTCAAAATTACATGGCCTGTTATTATCATACGAAAAAAGAAGAGTAGAGCTATAATCCAAGGAAAGACCCGGAAGCGCACCATCCATACCATCTTCTGTAGCCATGAAAGTAGTTAAAGGACATAAATCATAAATAATACTATCTTTTGAAACATCCCAAAGAGCAAGGTAAACATTATCTCCAGGAACATACCCTTCAATAAATGGAGTATTTAGATCATCACCATAAATTGTTAAATCAAAATAAGAAGTACTATCATCAGAAAAAATAGTTCCTATACCAGCTAATGAATCATCCTCAGTGAAAGCAGCTATCAGACTATACTCAGGTACCATCATACCATCAAGTTCAATCATTCCGTTTAGATAAGCAGAGTTCAATTCATCTGCAGGTAACACAAGATCTTGTTCAAATGGTGAATACAAAACAAAAATTTGATAAGGATCATCAAAACCAGGCAGCGGTGCTCCATTAGTATTTGTCCACATGACTGAATCTTTTATGGTAATATATTCTTTTTCAGAAATGTCATAAAATTCTAATGAAAAATATTCTCCGTCAGTCATACCATCTTTCTGTGGTGTTGAAGGATCGTCACCATAAATTTGAATGCTATAATATGATAAACCCCCTTCCCTAACAATTCTACTTGCTCCGTAGGAAACACTATCATTATGAGATATAGCCCCTACCCAATCATTTTCATTTGATTTATCACCAGGCAGAACAACCTGTCCAAAAGCAGAAGCAGAAGCTGGTGTAGCTACATGCGTTCCAAAAGGAGCAGGAAATAAAAATTGCTGCGCTGGATTATCAACACCAATTAATGGGGATCCATTTGTATTGTACCATTCAAAAACCTCTCCATTAATCATATATTCACCTTCGGAAGCATCGTAATATGCTAGAGTAAATGGTTGCCCAGGGCCGAATCCATCAACATCTGGTGTTGAAGGGTCATCACCATAAACTTGAATATTAAAATAATATTTTCCATCATTTTCAATTAACCTACCGACTCCTGCCGCAAAAGAGGTATCAAGAGATATCGCTGCAACCCAGTCGTTAACATCAGGCATGTCATAGGCAAGCAAAGCTTGGCCGATCACAGTCGCAGACAATGGAGTTGGATCAATGCCACCATCAAATGGAATAGGGAAAGAATAGATTTTTGATGCGTCTCCGAAACCAGGTAACGGAGCACCGTTTGTATTACTCCAAACTGTAACATCTTCCCAAATCTCATAATAATCCTCAGATGCATCATAAATAGCTAAATTGAATAATTCACCATCGTCTAATCCATCTTTTTCCGGCGTTGAAGGATCATCACCATATACTTGCAAATTCATATAGGAAATACCTTCACTTTCAATAATATTGGAAACCCCGTAGATCTTAAAATCTGTGCAAGGCTCATCTTCTTCAATATCCTCCTCATCACAAGTAGAAGGAACTTCACCCCAAGCAGCTATAAAATCACTTCCTTCCGCACGATCCCCATCAATAGTAACCGCACCAAGAACTTGTGCTGAGAGAGGAGTCGGTTTAAAGTCAGGATCGTAAGCGAGAAATGGATGAGGGAAAACGTAAATCTTTTCTGCATCGCTCATCGTTGGAAGCGGTGCTCCATTAGTGTTGACCCATTGATTTAATGCACCCGCATTATAGTATTCGCCTTCAGAAACGTCATAAACAACTAATTCAAAAAATTCACCATCGTCTAATCCATCTTTTTCCGGTGTTGAAGGATCATCACCATATACCTGTAAATTGATATAACTAATACTATCAAAAACTGTTGCTTTTGTTGCTCCTACACATTCACCATTAGGTCCGATTGCTGCTATCCAGTCTTGGCTACTTACGATATCATCTAAAATAGATAACCTTCCAACAACTAACGCTGAAGATGGTGTTGGCGAAAATTCAAATGGAATTGGGAATGTTAGAGTCTGCTCTGAATTTGATAATACTGGTAGTGGTGCACCATTTGTATTTACCCAAACATAAGACTCACCGTTTGAGATCAGCTCACCTTCTGAAGCATCATAGATAAATATTTTAAATTCTTCACCTGAAGACATACCATCTTTTTCAGGCGTGGATGGATCATCACCGTATATTTGTAAATTTATAAATGAAATGTCATCATAAATAATAGCTGGGGATGAACCAACTACATTACCTACCATATCTTTAGCTACTACCCAATCCGCTGAATCAGCAGAATTTCCATATATGGAAAAATTAGCAATAGCCATTGCAGATGTCGGTGTCGGCTTTATATAAAAAGAATTAACAGAATATAGACTAACAGTTCCACTAACTTCATTAGAAACAGCTATCATATCTCCACCAGTAGGACTATCTTTCATAGAGATAAACTCTATAGATTCAGGAGCTATATCTCCAGGAGCACCAGGATGGTACATCACATATTCTGGGTTATTGGGATTGGTAATATTATAGACCATAAACCCTGAAGATCTCTCTAAAGAAATAAATCCAAAGACTTGAGATCCTATTTGAGCAATTTCTATTTCTTCAGGTTCCGGGCCTTTGTCATCACTTCTGGAGTCAAATGAATAAACGACTCCTGGGTAATTAGGATAAACATCCTTTAAAATTTGCTCAAATTGATCACCACTATCCCAGACTAGATTCCCAGAATCGTCCCAGATAGAAAATGACCTTGCACCATATGAATATATAATATCAAAATCTCCATCTCCATCAATATCACCATCAGCAATGGTCGTTTTTAATCTTCCTAAGTCAATGCTTTCCTGCAGATCTGAAGCATTCGGAAATCTATCTTGGTCGAGAACGAGATCCCTAACCCTAGTTTCTTCAGAATATCCGTCGTAGTCCCGAGCATCTCCCTCATTTGCTGTTACAATAAAAACCTCACCCCCGACTTGGTATGTGGCAATAGCGTCTGGCTGATAAAGTCCTCGGGTTGGCTGTGATTTAATATTTATGTTTCCATCATCCCTGTCTGTACCAAAAAATCCATTCCCCAATTGAGAATGGTCTTTGTATCCAAGAGGAATAATATCAGTAATTTCTTGTGCTTCTACATCAACTATTGCGAGAGCATTGTTCTCTTGTAAAGACACATAAGCATGTTTTCCATCAGGAGCAAATGCAGCAAATTCTGGTTCTAAATCTTGGCTTACAGTTGATGTTCCGGTAACTCTGCCTAGAGCGTAAACAGAAACAGTCCCGCTGACCTCATTTGAAACAACTAAAAGATCTTTGCTACTTGGACTTTGAGAGGCTGGGATAAACTTAATACACTCAGGAGAAATATCACCTGACGCTCCAGGATAATAAGATAAAAATAATGGGAGAGTTGGATCAGATACATCATAAATCATGAATCCACTTGCCCTTTCAAGCCCAACAAAAGCATAAACTGACGCTCCAATATTTGCAACCTCTATCGCTTCAGGTTCAGGACCTTTATCATCAGACCTACTTTCAAAAGAATAAACAACACCAGATATTTCTGGATAAAAATCTTTAATAATTTGTTCTATTTGATCACCACTATCCCACAATAGGTCTCCATTTACAGAACGAATAGACCAAGATCTAGCACCATAGGTATAAATAACATCGTGGTCACCATCTCCATCAATATCACCACTTGCGGAGGTCGTTTTCATTCTACCAATTTCAGATAGTTGTTGTAAAGAAGATGCATTAGGAAAAGCAGATTGGTCTAAAGTAAGATCTTCGATTCTAGTTTCTTCACTGAATCCATCATAATCTCTGGCATCACCTTCATTCGCCATAAAAATGTAATCTTGCGAGCCAATATTATGAACTACCATTGCATCCGGTTGATACATTCCTAAAGTTGGATGATTTCTGATATCAACAACATTATCATCATAAGAGTCATATCCATTCCCAGGTAAACTATGATCCTTGTATCCCAATGACTTAAGTTGTTCAATAGTTTTAGATTCTAAGTTAACTATGGCAACAGCATTATTTTCTTGCATACCAATGAATGCAGTTCGACTATCAGAGGATATTGCCACGTACTCTGGTTCTAGATCTTGAGCAATGTTTGAAAATATTGTTTCACTAGAATTAGCAAAAGTAATAGTAACACCATTATGCGCACCCAATGTTGATGGCGTATAGTCATTACCAGGGCCTTGTTCTACAATCCATTCTGAAGCATCAGCATCGTTAGCACCAGCAGAAACAGACCAATTTAGGTTTCCACTATTAACCACATTCTTTCGAACAAGGGTTTTATTTTGAGTTCCATTTGATACGCCAGCCACATCCCAACCAGAACCTGGATCATCAGGGAAACTCCCAATATAGTCAAGGATAGTAGTATCTGAATTTATAATCTTTACTAATGCTCTTGCATCATCACCATTGAAAGACACAACGCTTCCGCCTGTTGTTTGATCAGCATGGGAAAGAATATCAGAGTTTGATTGAGAATTAGCAACTATATGTACATCACCACTCGCGATAGAGCCTGTTAAATTGAATGAAAACTCATCAATAACCCCTCCGTTTTGGGCTCCTAGTATATAATAATCTTCAAGATCTACGGTAGATCCAGTACCATTATAAATCTCTAGATACTTATTATTTCCAGACTCTGCTTCACCATATTCAGAAAAAAACAAATCAGCAGCACAACCCGTACAGGTTGTATAAGTAGAATCATATTGTCCAAAAATTCTAATTCCTTGAGCTCTCCAATAATCTTCTTGCCCAATAAAGGATGAAAAATCAAGAGTTTCAGATTGACTCATTGGCTCACCATCAATAATTGTTATAATACTGATAGACCCATATGGATCTATTGAGTAGTCATCTGATGGCTCACCTTCATTAGCTGTTACAACCTTATTACCATCAGGGCTAAATTGTAAATTGTCAGGTAACACACCGACTTCAACTGTTTTTATATGAGCTCCTGTCAAAGCATCATAAAACACAACACTACCATTTTGATCTACAGCCTCAGCCTGGACAGCAACAGCAACAAGGCCATCATAAACCGCTACCGCATTAGCAGTACCACCAAACACTTCCATATCAACATCAATCTCAAAAGATAATTGAGGAGAAGAAGGTTGAGAAACGGAAAGTGCAACAATATCGTTTGCATCGGCATTAACAAAAAATATTTTTTGTGTACTAGCGTCATAATCTACTATTTCAGCAGCTCCTTCATCAAAAATTCCAGTATCGTACGTTGATAAATGAGTAACGTCAAGACCATCTCCTATACCACCAAAGATTCGAACGCCTTGTTCTTTTAATTCTTCTTTTTGATTATCAAAATGTGTAAAACCCATAGTAGTAGCGGGAGAAACAGGTTGACCATCTATAATATTTATAATACTAACACTTCCTGGAGGATCTATCCTGTAATCACTACTTGGCTCACCCTCATTAGATGAAATCACCTTAGAACCATCTGCAGAGAAAGAAACAGCATCAGGCATAATACCTACAGTAATTGATTCAATCAATGTACCTGAAGTACTATTATAAAAAGCAATTTGACCTGGCTCATCTACAATCGGAGATTGAACAGCGACTGCAACTAACCCTTCAAATACATCAACAGAATTTGCCTCGCCACCAACAATGATATCATCTCCACCAATTGTATATACTTCTTGTGGAGATTCAGGATCGCTAATGTCAACTGCAGATATTTCATTATTTTCAGAATTAACAAAAAACATATACCCTGTAACCTTATCGTATGTAACAATCTCAGCAGCATCCACATCAAAAAGACCAGTATCGTACGTACCAAGGTGATCAACGAAAACCTGTTGCCCAACGGATACGCTTTGAATTGAAAATGATAATAAAATTGTTTTTAATAAAGATCTCATTAAAGACTCCAAATTTTTGAGGGGGTTTTTATGTTTTTTCGATCTGTTTGATACATTTTGTTGAGGGAAAAATATTCTAAGCAAGGATGGCAACTCAGGTGGACAATTACCACCCTTGCGTAGAAATTAGTTCGTTTTACTTCATAAACATTACTTTTGTAACATTATTGAATCCAGGAGCATTCATTCTGATAAAGTATGTACCAGAAGCTACTGACTTACCAAGGTTATCTAAACCATGCCAAGTTACAGCATGAACTCCAGCGCTTTGAATTCCAGAAACTAAATTCTGAACTACCCTACCTGTAATATCATAAACAGTTATTGCTACCTTACTCTCTGTAGGGATCGCATAACTAAATGTAGTAGCAGGGTTGAATGGATTAGGATAAGCTGATGACAATGCATAAGTGTTTGGTAAAATATCAGATAATTCAATATTTGTTCTAACAACTTGATTTGCATCGAAAACAACACTTCCTACTTCAGTTCCTTGGAACTCTAGTACCAATTCCTCACCACTTACTGCACCATCAACAGCAGCAGTAGTCGGATCATCACCATAGATTGCTGAGGTCACTAAATATTTATCATCGTAAATATTCATAGAACCAACCAATAATCCAGACTCTGTTTTCACATCAACCCAACTATCATTACCAAGACTTGCCCCACCAGAATTAACTGTTCCATTAATGAACATATATACTGGTGTAGGATTCAAGTTACCATTTACAGAATTTTCGATAGGTGAGTCAGAAGCAATAGCTACTCTTGCAGGACTTGTAGGGTATTCAAATGGTGTAGCTGTAGAGACCTTCACCCAATAACCCAAACCATTTTCCATAGAGGTTAATGTGTTTAAAAACGGAAGCTGGTCAGGATCATAAAGAATAGCGCCACCATCAAAACCACTTACGTATTCAAGTACGTCAGCATCAATTAATGATCCGAATGCTTGAGATGGAGGCATACTCATTTGAGGCTCGTATGCTATTAAATTCCAACCTGCAGAGAGATTATAATTGATAGATGTGTCCGCACCGTGAAAATCCATCATCATAGACTCATGCATCTTAACATAATAACCTTTACCTACTTCCAGCTCTATTAGACTGCTGAATAAATCACCAGGCCTAAAATATCCTCCTGGGCTAGATACATAAGCTATGTCTTCCATCATCTCATGAAAAAAGTCAAAAGTTGTGCTGATATATGGATCTACATCCAAAGATATTAGATTCCAACCTTCTTCCATGTGTACCATGTCTGCAATATCTCCAGAAGCAACTGGGCCACTGCCAAGTCTTCCTTCATCATCCAATATAGACCATCCCTCAAGCCAATTCCATGTGCCAAAAGCACCACGATATCCAGCTTGATCAAAGAATGGGTCGGAAGGAACCGCCTCAGCTGTTCTATATGCACTGCTGTGTCCTGAAGGTCTTGGATCTACCAACGCCATGGTATTTGATACGACCTGAGGATCTGTTGTGTCAGCAACGAAAGAATCTGATTCAGCAGCGTTACCAAATACATCATCAGAATTTGCAATAATATTCTGAGAAGACCAGTAAAGAGCATTTGGTGTAGCAGCCATATAATCATCACGATTCTGTGTTCTGACCTCAGTACCGACATCATCATTATCAAAACCATCATCATCAATATCAACAATCAAATAGTTAACATACATTCCGCCACAGCCTTCTCTAGCCTTCACACCATCACCTGCACCGTTACCAATACCAGGTCCAAGTATAGACACATTAGAGAATAATGGATTAGTTCTAGGTTGCGAATCTAAATCGCCGCCTGTTTTGTTGTCCATCTCGTGACCTCGGTCAGATTCAGAATCCATTTTAACAAATAGGAACTGACCGCGACCCTGATATCCTTCATCAAGATCAAAAGCATCATCTCCAACTTGAACTACTGAACAATATTTTAGATCTACAGTTCCACCAAACATCTCAAAACCATCATCAAGATTGTATGCAACCTCACAGA